>JALYZS010000165.1 GCA_030948745.1 Vulcanimicrobiota bacterium
CCATCGTCGCACGGCTCGTCGATCTCATGCACGGCAGCATTTCTGTGTGGAGCGAGGTGGGCGGAGGGACGACCGTCAGCATCGAGTATCCGGCGGTCGCGGCGCATGAAACGGGTCGCATGCAGCCGATCCACGCCGCGCGCTGATGGCGATCGTCTTGTTGGTAGAGGATGAGCCGGCGCTACGCGCGGTGCTGAGCGAGTATCTCGCGTTCTGCGGCTACGCCGTCATAGCGGCCGCCGACGCGACCGAAGCGCTCGGGCACGCCGACAGCACGCCGCTGGACGTCGTGGTTTCGGATGTGCTCCTGCCCGGCATGGATGGCATCGAGCTGTGCGCGAGCTTTCGCCGTCATCCGCGCTGTGCGCACGTGCCGTTCGTCTTCATGACGGCGCGCAACGTCGATGCGCAGCTGCGGGAGGCGTTGGACACGTGCGGAGACGGCAGCGTGTTGAAGCCGTTCGAACCGACGGCGTTGGTCGCGGTGATCGAGTCGGCGTTACGCCCGTTCGGCCGGCAGTCTTGCGGCGGCTAGTGACGCCGCGCGAAACGATACAGTATCGCGTTGAGCTTCACCGGGTCAGCGCTATCGGCATGATCCAGATCAAGTGCCAGAGATGCGGCCGCGTCGGCCGCGCTGGCGGGATTGACCGCATTCAGATCGACGAATGGCCGTGAAGCGTTCCACGGATGTGTATCGGGGCGGCTCGTCAGCAGCGTGAGCATGGGGGTCGCCCCTGCGTCGAATTGGCTCATCGGCTTCATGCCCAAGAGGAGCTCGATGCTCCGCAACGCGCTCGTCGTGGTGTAATGTGTGTGATCGACGGTGCCGCGCCGGATGCGTGCACCGATGATGAGGGCTTCCGCGCGTTGGTCGCTCACGTGGTCGGGGCCCGCCTGCGCGTCGTCTTCGACGACGAAGATGACCGTGTCGCGCCAGAACCGGCTGTGGCTGACCGCGTCGACAAGCCGGCCTAGCGCATAATCATTGTCAGCCAGCATCGCAAAGGGGGTCTTCGCCCCGGGCAGGGTGGCGGCGGTGTGGTCGTTCGGCAGGCGCACGATCTCGAGGCTCGGCAGATCCCCTCGGGACACGTAGCCGTGGAACTCGCGCAGCCACTCGCTGATGCGGTCCTGATCGCTGTAGTGCAGGTCGAAGCCGCGGTAGTTGGGATCGAAGAGCCCGCCGAGCGACGGCACAGCAGCCTTGACGGTCGTCGGGCCGGCAGCGGTGACGAACTCGCCGTAGTCCCTGAAGCTCACGTTTGCGCTGTGTGCCGCATCCCACAGATACCCACCCGGCGGCGACGCAGGACCGGCTTCCTCGTAGTCGTACTTGCGCCCGCGCCCCGCATATTCCGCCGGCCAGGTCTTGTCGACGTAGTCGCTGGCGTACGCAGCAGTGCTCCAGTTGTGACCGTCGGCGCTGACGAGCGCGTTGGTATCGAAATTATCCAGCAGCACGAAGCTTTGGGCCAAGCGGTGGATGTTGGGCGTGACGCGGCGGCCGAAGATCGTGAGCCGGCTGTCGCCGTTACCCCGCGGATCGTCGCCCAAGACCTCGTCGTACGTGCGGTTCTCTTTGATGACGTAGATGACGTGCATGCCGCGTGGCATGGCTGAACCCAGCTGCCCCGCGGCGCCGTATAACCCATTGCTGCGCGCTTTGTTCAGGCCGGTCGCGAGGTCGGTTTGCGCGGGGACCGCCATCGATTCGAGGTCGCCGTTCGCAAGCGCAGCGACGTAATAGCCTTCGCCTTGCGTGCTGTCGCGAGGCATGACGTCGCTATGCGGAAACGCCGGATTGGCGTGCCCAGACAGACCCTTGCCGTCGAGCACGAAAAGCCGTGCGCCGTCTTGCGAGACGAGCACATCGGTCGGATACCAGCCCACCGGGATCGCGCCCGACACCCCGGTTTGCCCCTTGCTCACATCGATGCTCGCGACGGCGTTCTCGCCCGCATCAGCGACGAACAGCGTCTTGCCGTCCGCCGACAACGCAAGCCCGTTGGGGATGGCCCCGGGAAGGCTATGCGGGTAGATCGCGGCATCGATGAAAGCGCGCACCGCGTCGCTGGCGGTGTCGACGACGGCGATGCGATCGTCGTTCGCGCAGGCGACGTAGAGTGATTTTCCATCCGCCGACAGCATTTCAGCATTGGGATGCGCGCACACGTTCAGCGTATGCCGGACGGCACCGTTCGTCGCATCGAGCACGCTCAGCGAAGCGGCCGCCCAGTTCGTGACGTAGACGCTCTTCTCGTCCTTGGACAGCGCAACCGCATAAGGCTGCGACCCGACCGATGCGGCCCAGCGCGTGACGCCCGTCTCGGGATCGACCGCGATCACAGAATCGGCGCCATTGGCGGCGGCGTACAGGGTGTGACCGTCGCTTGCGATCGCCAAGCCCGCGATCCACAAGCGCCCATGACCGAGCGAGATCTCACCCGCCGGCTTGATCGCGCCCGAGTGGGGATCAAACGAGAAACGCGCCGCAGCATCACCGTCGGCGGTCGCGACGTAGAGACTATGGCCGTCGTGCGAGAACACGACGCCGTAGAAGGCTTGCGTCAAGGGTGCGCTTGTGACGACGCGGCCGCTGGATTCCTCGACGATGCTGAGCGCAAGCGCGCCGAAGCCGCCGTTCACGGTCGCAAGCCAGTGGCCGCTGGGATCCTCGACGACATGCAACGGCAACGTGCCGAGCGTCTGTGCTGAACCTGCGGGAGAGATGCGCCACCCGTTGGGCA
>JALYZS010000225.1 GCA_030948745.1 Vulcanimicrobiota bacterium
TCCACGGCGAGTACGCAAGCTCGATCGACGTCTCGGCGATGGTCGCGAGACCGGCTGCGATCGAGATCGCCAGCATGATCAGTCCGGCGACCGGGATCTCGTCTTCGAGGACCGAGACGGTGATGTCGCCGACGATCCAGGAAACGAGCTGGCCGACGGCCTTGCCCGCGGCGAAACCGAGCAGGTACTTGGCCGTGGCCAGTCCCTGCGATTCCCAGAAGCCTGCGGTGAAGAGGCCCTTGTCGTTGATCGCGTCAGTGATGACGACCACGAGCTCCTGCGCGAGCGCCGACGCGAGCGGTACGACGACTTCGCTCATCAGCACCGACAGGCCGGCCGCTGCGCCCGCGCCGGCGAGCACCGCGGTCATGCCGTAGTTGATGATGCCGGTCATGATCGCGCCGGCGAGCACCGTATCCGCATATGGATTCGACGCGCTGAACGACAGCCCGCTCGAGAGGATGCGCACGGTGTGCGCCGACGCCGGTACGGTAAAGCTCGACTGGGCGTTGCCCGGAGCCACGGGAATTCCGAGGATCGTGAACTCCGGTCCGAGCACGCTTACGAACATCGCATCGCCGGTATCGAGCCCGTTGTATTGATCGTGGCCGGGAATGATGGTGCCCGCGTTGTACTCGGGGATGTTCTTCAGCGGAATGACGTTGGGCGGATTCTTGTCGTCGAGGAATTGCAGGTACACGCCGAGAAAGCGCACGTACCAATTGACCAGGGTGAGCGAAACCTGAGTCGTGCCGTTGCCGTTCTGCGAGCTGCTCGTGAAGAGCTGGATGCCGTTCTGCGGACCGTCCTGCTTCAACGTCATCACCACGCTCGCGTCGCGCACCGCCTTGCCCGGGCTCTGGTCGACGTTGGTCGATCCGTCGTGCCTGAACCAGACCGCGCCGCTCAATGTCGTTCCCGCCTTCATCGGGTCGACGGCCGTGATGTCGGCGCCGAGGCCGGCGTCGTTCTTGACCGCGGGCGTGAGGCCGCCGGTCGCAGGTCCGACTTTGGCGGCGATGTCGGGATGCAGGATCGGCTGGTACTGGATGCGCCCGCGGTTCTTGCCGTTCTGGTTCTTGACCGGGCCCGCTATTCCGGTGGGCGTTTCGTTCATCAACGGCACCAGCGTCCCCCAGCCGGTGGCGTTGGGCGTGTTGGCTATCTGCTGCGGCATCGCCGGTCCGTATTGCGCGCCCCGCAGCTTCTCGGCCAGCAGCACCACGTCGATGCTCGTGTCGATATGGTTGGACTGGATGTTGTGCGCCGAATTGGGCTCGAGGCTCAACAGGTCGGGATGCGTGCCGACCAGAGCCGCGGCCAGGCTCGCGGTGTCGATCAGGACGCGTTCCTCGCGCAGGTCTTGTTCGCTTTCGGCGGGTGGAAGTCCGTAGAGCTTGCGCTTGGCCGACAGCGGCAGCGGACCGCTCGGCCGCCGCGCGCGCGCTTGCCGGTAAGCGTGCGCCGCGCCGCTGGTCGGGACCTGCAGGAACACATACGACATCGACCACGTTCCCGCGGCAGGATCGATGTCGGGCCCGCTGTAGAACAGCGTGACCGAATCGCTCGCGGTGACGACGTTCTCGACGTGGTGCGTGATCTGGTCGTCGGGCACGCCGCGCAGGAACTTGTTGTTCTGCCGCTCGCGTGCGAGGACCTCGGGTTGCGCGCTCACCCGGGTCAATGCGTAGCGCTGTCCGCCGCCGGTCAGGTAATAGGCTTTGTCGCCTGCGTCTTCATGCGCGAGGTTGAAGAACAGCGTCTGCGTTTCCCTGGCCGGCGGTGTATCGGGGGCCGAATCGCTGCCGCCGCAACTGGCCAGGAGAGGCGACAAGCCGAGCGCGAGGCCCGCGCCGGCTGTATGACGCAGGAAATCTCGGCGCGACGGGTTGGCAATGACAGTGTTGACCGCAGCGACGACGGCTTCTTCGAGTCGCCGCGTGAGCTTTTGCGCCGCGCGCTGCTGCTCGCGCCGCTGCGCGCTCTCGACACGCTTGCGACGTTCGACGCGTTCGCGCCGCGCGATTCGTTTTTGCTGAAGGTTCCGCTGCCGCTCGAGGGTCTGTTTGAACTTCATAGCGCCACCTCCCAAACTTTCGCAAGATTCGCAAGCGCATCGCATCGGTGGCACGGCCGCATTACGCGGGCCGATCCCCTAAAGGGGTCCCTCGTCCTTCGCTTCATGCGGCCACCTCCCGAACTTTCGCAAGATTCGCAAGCGCATCTCGTCGGTGGCACGGCCGCATTACGCGGGCCGATCCCCTGGAGGGGTCCCTCGTCCTTCGCTTCATGCGGCCACCTCCCGAACTTTCGCAAGATTCGCAAGCGCATCTCGTCGGTGGCACGGCCGCATTACGCGGGCCGATCCCCT
>JALYZS010000180.1 GCA_030948745.1 Vulcanimicrobiota bacterium
CCAAGCGCGACCACGCATAGGTAGAGCCTGCGTCAGCGCGGTCTTCGCACAGACGGTGGAACGCGATCGCGATGAAGGTGATGGGAATGGTGAGGACGAGCAGCGACAAGATCGCGCCCGAACCGGCGGCGGCCACCATGAGCCCAAAGGTGGACGCGATCGAATATGCCGGCGCCATGCTCGCGGATGACAGTATCGAGAGATCGCTGAGTCCGAGAACTCGTGAGAGCCTCGTCCTCTTCAACCGAGGAGAAACCTACGCATTGCGACGCACCTCGTTATGGCATCCGAACGCATCTTAACGCTTCCGCGCTTTTGCCGCCGGTCCTTTGCCATCCTCACGGCGTAGCATTGAGGGCATTCACCACGTTGAGACGGCCAGCGCCTTGGCGGATGTCGCCGATCTTATCTGCGGACGACTGCAAGATCGCCAGCACTTGCGAGGGCGGCAGGCCAGGATGCTTCGTCAACATCAAAGCAGCTGCGCCCGCGACGTGTGGGGTCGCCATGGACGTACCGGCGAATAGACTCACCTCTTCCGCCAGCGGGCCTTGCAGGCTGTCGAGGTTCACGATCCACTGCAATGGGTCGATGCAAGCTCCGGTGCAGCCCGACGAGGTCTGATTGGCGTCGGGGTCGCCGCCCGGCGCGACGATGGAAACCGCGGGCGCACCACCAGTGCCGCCCCAGTTGGAATAGCCGGCGACGTATTCGTAGCCGCCAGAGCCGACGACGCCTTTCGTCTGGTCGCAATAGGCGGAGGCGCCGACCGAGATCACGCCCGGGTCGCGCGCGGGATAGTCAAGCGTGGGTTGCCCGACGTTCACCGAACCCATTTTGACGCCGTTCCCCGAGGCCGCGACGACGACGATGCCCGCATTGAGCGCCCGCTGCACCGCCGGCTCTTCGCTCACGGGATCTGCGGTGGCGCTGCCCAGACTCAGGCTGATGACATTTGCGCCGTTGAGCCGCGCCCAATCGATGGCAGCGCCGACATCATTGGAAAAAGCTTGCGGCGGGCTGCCGGTGTAGGGGAACACGCGCGCCTCCAAGATGTGCACGTTCCACGCCGTGCCTGCGACGTCGATGTTGTTGTTGGTGTCGGCTGCGGCGATGCCGCTCGTATCACTGCCATGGCCCGACTTATCTTCTATGGACGCGCCGACGTGCGGCTGACCGTTGCCCTGATCGAAGACCACGGTCTTGTCGACTTTTCCGAAAAGATCACGGTTGCCCGTATCGTAGCCGGAATCGATCATCGCAATGCGCACCGAGGTGGATCCTTTATTGATATCCCATGCGGCGGGCATGCCGATGATGAACATATCCCATTGGTCGCCCGCCGCAAAGAATTGGTCGTTGGGAAGCGCTTGCAGGTGGCGCAACACGACTGGCCCGGCGGCTGCTACGCCCGGTACGCCGTCCAAGCTCTGTGCAGCAGCTCGCGGAAGCGTGCCGTGGAGCGAGAATGTCGCGACGCCGTTGGCGTCGACGCTGCCAAGCTGCGTCGCACCGAGACGCGTGAGAGCGGCCTGCGCCTGCGGACTGACGCTGGCACCATTGAAGCGCACGACGATGCGATCCGACACGTCATCAAATGGCTGCGCCTCGACATAATGGGCGCTGAGCCTGCGACCGGCAAAAGCAGACACCCCTTCCGCCCTGGCAGAAAGACTGCTGGCCGCGGCAAACGTGTGACTGCAGCTCAGATGCACGCCGCTCTGGGTTGGAGACGGCGAGGGTTGGGGCGGCGGCATTGAGCCTCCTCCGCCACCGCCGCCGCACGCTGTCATGATGCTCGCGAATGCGCAAATAAAAAATGCCGCCGCAGGCCGCACGTTCATCGTAAAAGACCCTTTCTCGCTCCCCGTAGCGGCGTTTTCGCCGTCTTGGCGCCAGCTCTTCTTGCCCTTATTATCGGCGCGCGTGGCGGGCTTCTTCACGTGCCGCAGCCGCCCAACGCCCCGCCGCCAGCGCGAACAGCAATGCCAGGATGAGGCCGGTCACGATGATGGCCTGAAGAAAACGGCCTTGCTGCGTCCACACATCGTATATGAGAAAACCGAGCGTCCACAGCGAGCCGGCTGCCGGCGCGAACACGCCGCTGAGCAGATGCCGTTCGCCGGCTTTGTTCTCTT
Source organism: Vulcanimicrobiota bacterium (assembly GCA_030948745.1). Classification (GTDB taxonomy): domain Bacteria; phylum Vulcanimicrobiota; class Vulcanimicrobiia; order Eremiobacterales; family Eremiobacteraceae; genus JALYZS01. The sequence goes on from JALYZS010000180.1 coordinate 2,139, forward strand.
TCAGATACAGATACGCGCAGGCAAATCCGCCGGCGATGAACGTGCCGCCCAAAAAGATCGACGAAACCGCCACGACAGTCCCGAGCGTGTGTTGTGCGCTGCTCGCCAGGCCCGATCCCAGCATTACCATAGCGCACGGTATTCCGACGGCCAGGATGGACGCCGCGGGCGATCCATAACGAGGATGGACCGTGGCCAGCGTTCGCGGCAACAGACCGTCTCGCGCCATCGCGAAGATCCCGCGTGACAAGCTCAGCATGGTCGTCCACAGGGCCGCCGCACTGGAGACGAGCACGGCGGCGGTCATCAAGATGGAGATCCAGCCGCCGCCGAGCCGTGCCGCCACATAGGCGAGCGCGTCTGCTTGGTGTGTCGAGAAGC
>JALYZS010000189.1 GCA_030948745.1 Vulcanimicrobiota bacterium
TACACCATGGACTCGCTCAAGCAGGGCATCGGCCTGCGCGGCTGGGGGCAAAAAGATCCGCGCGTCGAGTACGAAAAAGAAGCCTTCGAGCTGTTCGAAGATCTGAAAGTCGCGATCCAGGAAGAGTTCCTCGCGGCGATGTTCCAGGGCGAAGACTTCCATATCGTCGTGCAGGCGCCCGACGGTGCGCCGGCCCAAGCCCCCTCGCCGAACGGCGCCCCGGCGTTGCCGGGCCAAGACGCCGTGCATGCGCCGCAATCGTCGCTGCCGGTGCCCGACGCCCGCACCGCGCGCCGCTTCGAGCAGCTGCACAGCAATCGCGATGAATCTGCGGGCGGGCCCGCCCCCGTGCGCAATGCGGACAAGAAGGTGGGACGCAACGATCCATGTCCTTGCGGCTCCGGCAGGAAGTTCAAGAAGTGCCACGGGGCGACGGCGGCTTAATGGATCCGCAACTGCTGACCGACTTGGAGAAGATCGAGGACCGCCTGAAGACGCTTCAGGTGCGGCTTTGACTACGCTGGCAAGCTCAAACAGATAGGCGAGCTCGAGAAGCAATCGCACGATTCTGCGTTTTGGAGCGATTCGCAGGCTGCACAGAGGCACATGAAAGAGCTTGCGGCCGTGAAGAGCGATGTCGACACCCTGCAGCGCCTCAGCGACAAAGCGCGCGAGCTACGGGAATTCGTCGAGCTCGGGGACGCCGATCCGGCGTTTGAAGCCGAGGTCAGCGGCGAGCTCGTCAAGCTGCGCGACGGTGTCGAGCAAGCCGAGATGACCGCCATCCTCGACGGCGAGTACGACAAGCACGATGCGCTCGTGATCATCCACGCCGGTGCCGGCGGCACGGAGGCGATGGACTGGACCTCCATGCTGCTGCGCATGTACATCCGCTGGGCCGAGCGGCACGGCTACAAAACGGAATTGCTGGATTCGCTGGAAGGCGAAGAGGCCGGTTTGAAGAGCGCGACGCTGCTCGTCCGCGGTCTCAATGCGTACGGTTATCTCGAGAGCGAACGCGGCGTCCACCGCCTCGTGCGCATCTCACCCTTCGATGCGGCCAAACGTCGGCATACATCGTTCGCGTCGGTTGACGTCGTGCCGGATATCGAAGAGGGTGAAGAAGTCGAAGTGCGGACGGACGAGATCGAGATCGAGACCTACAAGAGCGGCGGCGCCGGTGGGCAGTACGTCAACAAGACCGAGAGCGCCATCCGCATCATCCACAAAGCCACGGGCATCATCGTGGCCTGCCAGAACGAACGCTCGCAGTTGGCCAATCGCAATCGCGCCATGAAGATGCTGCAGGCTAAACTCGCGCAGCGCGAGCGCGAGGAGATGCAGGCGAAGATGGCTGCGCTCGGCGGCCAGAAGAGCGCCATCGAATGGGGCAGCCAGATACGGTCGTATACGTTGCAGCCTTACACGATGGTGAACGACCACCGCACCGAGATCAAAGTCCCGAACGCGCAGGGCGTTTTGGACGGTGATATCGATCAATTCATGTGGGCGTACTTGCAACAGCGCCGTCGCGCGGCGGCCTAGGAGCACGCCACCACGGCCCGCCCCAAGCATTGAGCCTCTCATTTTGTCGCACCCCGCCACAGGTTTACCGTTTTAGGGGCCGAATTATAAGGCTGTATCGACCTGCGGCAGCCGCTAGACAATGAGACAAAACGGCGGCGCACGACAGGAAATGAAAAGGGGGTGGTCGCCGTCAGTACAGACAGTCCAATGTTTCACCAGGACCTTACGGTCGGCGAAGCCTTTGCTCTCCACCCTGGTGCGAGAGCGGTCTTCGCCAACTTCCATCTCGGCGGATGCGCCCACTGCGCGATCTCTGAATTCGAGACGATCGAGCAAGTGAGCGAAGGTTACGGCATTCCGCTTGACATGATCCTCGGTGCGCTCAATGCGCTCGAGGCACCCGTGGAGGTCGCAAAGGCCTCGTAACCTATTCTCGACAGCAACCACCTCAGAGCGCCGGCATGGCGCTCTTTTTTTTTAGCGAAAAGCGAGGTACATGCCGCCAACTCCCCAGCCGCAGCCTGCCATTGCCGTCATCGTCGTCAGCTACAACGCAGCCGAGCAGCTGGAGCGCTGCCTGCGCTCTATTGCCCTCCTGCCTGAAGTTCTCGCTGATCCGTCGTTCGCGCAGGTCATTGTCTCCGACAACGGATCGCGCGACGATAGTGTGCTGCGCGCACAGGCCGCTTATCCGGATGTGCTCATCCTGCACAACGGCGCTAATCTCGGTTTTGCCAAGGCGTGCAACATCGGCGCGCGTCATGCGTCGGCGCCCCTGTTGCTGTTCTTCAATCCGGATGCGCGCGCGAAGCCTGGTTTATTGCGCAATGCGGTCGACTTCTTCGACCGCCACGCTGACGTTGCGATGGCGGGTGCGAAGCTGCTCAACGAGGATGGCAGCGTCGCACCCTCATGCGGCGAATTCGACACCTGGTGGCAGGCGTTCTTGCGCAGCTCGCACTGGGGTGAGCTGCCTATGTTCCGCAGCCAGTCCAACGGCTTTGCGTTGCGCGGATTCGACTATGCGACCGAGCGCGATGTCGACCTGGTGGTGGGCGCTGCAATGTTCATCCGGCGCCCGGTCTTCGAAGAGCTGGGAGGCTTTGACGAGCGTTTCTTCCTCTATCATGAGGAGATCGACTTCGCGCACCGCTTGCGCGACCGCGGACTGCGCGTCGTCTACCTGCCGCAGTGCGCCGCCAGCCACGAGGGCGAGACGGGCGGATCCCGGCAGCGCTGGGGCAGAAGCGGCGTGCTGCGCTGGCGGCAGCGCAGCCGCCGGTTGTACTGGATAAAGCGGCACGGCGTCTGGTGGTATTGGTCGCTGTCCGCGGCGTTGGTCGCACGCTACGTGCTCTATGCCGCAGTCGCAGCGGGCCTTGCGCTGCTCGTGCGCAAAGCGATGTATCGTGGATCCTAATGTAGCGCTTGAGCGCAAAGAGCGGCTTGCCGCTTTGCGTGCGCAGGTCGACGCCTGCCGCCGCTGTGCCATCGGCTACACGCGCACGCAAGCGGTGCTCGGCGTCGGGAATCCGCACTCGGCGCTCGTCATCGTGGGCGAAGGTCCAGGCGAGAACGAGGACCGGCTGGGCGAGCCTTTTGTGGGCCGCGCCGGTGAACTGCTGACGAAAATGCTCGGCGCGATCGAGCTGCGGCGCGAGGACGTCTTCATCACGAACACGATCAAAAGCCGTGCCACGCTCGAGGAGAACGGCAAGCGCTTCAACCGCGCCCCGTCGCCGGAAGAGATGGCGAACTGCCGTGAATACCTGGATCGCGAGCTCTCGATCGTACGCCCGCGCATCATCCTCGCCCTCGGATCACCCGCCGCTAAGTCATTCCTGGGCCGCGACTTCAGCATTTCACGGCAACGCGGCGTGTGGTACGTCGGGCCGGACGGCGCCGATCTGATGGCCACGTTCCACCCTGCCTACATTCTGCGCCTCACGGGCGGCAACATCAACGCCGTGAAGAAGCTCGTATGGTCGGATTTGCTCGCCGTGCGCGCCAAGCTGGATGAAGTGATGGCGCAGCAAACGGCGACCGCATACCAGCCCGGCGCACGAGTGACGACGTCACCGGAGCTCGACAGCCTGAGACTCGATCTTTCATGAAGGTCGACACGGACGCGAAGCCGGCCGCAGGCGAGCGCGACGGCCAGCACCTGTGGTGGTCACAACGAGCGCGCGATGCCGGCTTTAGCGACCCTGAGATGCTGCGCGCCGGGCTCGAACTGCCGCCTTACCGCTTGCGGCAGATCTACCACGCTGCGACGAAAGAGTTGCAGGCCGATTTACAATCCATCACGGTGTTGCCGCTTAAGCTTCGCAGCGCACTCGCCGAACGGCTGAAGCTCTCGAGCGTGCAGCCGCTGCACGTGGCGACGTCAGGCGATGCGCAGACGACCAAGTTCTTGTTCGGACTGGATGGCGGCAGCGAGATCGAAACGGTGCTCATGCGCCACCGCGGCGGCCGCACGACGGTGTGCATCTCGTCGCAAGCGGGCTGCGCGCTGCGCTGCGATTTCTGCGCCACCGGGCAGGGCGGATTCTTCCGCAACCTGACGAGTCTGGAAATATTCGATCAAGCCGTCGCGGCGGCGCGTCACGCCCGCGGCGAGGGGCGCGCGTTGACGAACATCGTGTTCATGGGGATGGGCGAGCCGTTTTTGAACTACGAGGCCGTCATGGCTGCGGTTGGGTTGCTCAACGATCCCCAAGGCTTTAATCTTGGAGCGCGCCGCATCACCATCTCCACCGCCGGCGTGGTGCCGTCGATCGAGCGCTTCACGGCTGAAGATGCGCAGATCAATCTGGCGATCTCGCTGCATGCCGCCTACGACGAGCTGCGCACCCGGTTGATGCCCATCAACAAGAGATGGCCCATCGCCCCGCTCATGCAGGCGCTGCACGCCTACGTCGCCATGACGCACCGCAAGGTGTTCTATGAATATCTGCTGCTCGCAGGCGTGAACGATTCGCTCGACGACGCACGCCGGCTGGCGGATCTGCTGGGCGGCCCGCTGCATCACGTGAACCTCATCCCGTACAACGCGACCGACGCCGCCTACACACGGACGGACCCGGCCCAAGCGCGCCGCTTTCAAGCTGTTCTGCGGCAACGAGGAGTTCCGAGCACGATTCGCCATACCATGGGCGACGATATCGCGGCCGCATGCGGTCAACTCCGCGTCGATCAGCAACGTCGCGCTTCGTGATGGAGTAGCATGCTCGAAGTCCGCCACGTCTCCAAGAGTTTCGGCAAGGTGCGCGCGGTCGACGACCTGAGTTTCACCGCAGGGCCGGGTGCGGTCTTCGGCCTGCTGGGGCCGAACGGCGCCGGCAAGACGACGAGCATTCGCATGATCCTCGACATCCTCGCACCCGACCACGGCGAAGTGATGTGGGGCGGCCGGCGTGTGGACGCCGGCATCCGCAGCATGTTCGGCTATCTGCCTGAAGAGCGCGGGCTGTACCCGAAGATGCGCCTGGATCTGCAGTTGCTGTTCTTCGCGCGTCTGCACGGCATGCCGCAGAGCGAGGCCAAGACCCGGATCGCGCAGCTCGCGAACGCGTTCCACCTGGAAGAAGCGCTGAAGAAAAATCCGGTCGAGCTCTCCAAAGGCAACCAGCAGAAGGTGCAATTCATGGCCGCGATCGCGCACCGGCCGCCGTTGCTCGTGCACGACGAGCCGTTCGCCGGACTCGACCCCATCAACGTCGAGATCTTCAAGCGTCAGATCCGCGACCTGCTCGCCCAGGGAACGGTCATCGTGCTGTCGAGCCACCGCATGGAGCAGGTCGAAGAGCTGTGCAAGAGCTTCTGCATCATCGACCGTTCGCGGGTCGTCGTCAAAGGCGAGCTGGCAGAGATCAAGCGCACCTGGCCCGACCGCTTCATCCGTTTGACGGCGCCGCGCGACGCAAGCTTTCTGAATCGCTTTCCCGGGGTCGATCCCTTGCCGGGCGAGGACGGCTTGCTCAAGCTGCGCCTGCGTCCAGAGATCGCGCCTTCAGACATCCTGCGAGCGGCCGTCGACAGCGGGCCGGTCGATCACTTCGAGGTCGTCGAACCGACCCTCAACGACATCTACTTGCACTACGTGCGCCCGGAGGAACCGGCGGCGTGAACAAGACGATGATCATCGCCGCGCGCGAGTACACCGAGCGCATCAAGCAAAAAGGGTTCATCATCGGTACGGTGCTCGGCGTGGGGCTCATCGTCGCCATCTCCCTCATGTCGGTGATCTTCGGGTTGCTGTCGCAAGCGTTTTCGACGAACATCGTCATCCTTGCACCCGATCGTCAGGTGTCGCATACCGTGCGCAACGCTCTGCAGAAGAGCGACTCGACCTATCGCCTCAGCGAGGCACCGCAGCAGTCGACCGGACGGCAGCTCCCGCCCGCCCTACGCGCCGATCTTGAAAGCAAGAGATATGACGCTGCGCTCGTCGCCTACTACGATGCGCAGCATGATCTCGCGTTTGTGTACTATCCGCAGCAGTCCAACGGCCTCGATAAAGCGTCCGGCATCAAAGACGCGCTGTTGAGCGCGGTCATCCTGGTGGACGGCGCGGGCAATCCTGCGCTGCGCCCGCAAAAGATCCTCAACTTTCCGTTCATGACCATGAACC
>JALYZS010000230.1 GCA_030948745.1 Vulcanimicrobiota bacterium
CCCCATGCCAGCGCGTCCCCACGAGCGAGGGATCGTTGTCGAAGATGGCCGCGATCTTGAACTTCTCTTCGCGGTATTCGAGAAACGAGGCGAGCGCATGACCGAGGTAACCGAAGCCCGCGATCGCGATGCGCCAATCGCGGTCGAGACCTAAGACGCGCCCGAGCTTCTTCACGAGCGGGCGCACGTCGTAGCCCTGGCCACGCCTACCCAGGCTTCCCAGATACGAAAGATCTTTGCGGATCTGCGTCGACGAGATGCCGCGTCCGACGCGCGCTGCGAGTTGCTGCGAGGTCAGCACAGGCTCGCCATCGCGCAAGGCATCTTCCAGTCCGCGATGATACAGGAACAGCCGCGGCAAGCTGATGATGAGGACGCGTTCCGCCGGCGTTCGCGGGCGCTGGACAGACTTTCGCACGCGCTCGAACGTCGAGCCGACTCGCCGCCGGCTGACCTTTCCGTTGCTGGCAGTAGGCTTCTGCCGCTTTTTGAGGACTCGTCCGGGGCTCATCGCTGGGCCGCTTTGTCGCGCATTGCTGCAAGCGAATCCCGTGCGGCGGCGATCGTGTCGCGCACATCCGCCTCGCTGTGCGCAAGCGAGACGAACCCCACTTCGAACTGGGATGGCGCAAGATACACGCCCCGCTCGAGCATCGCATGGAAGTATCTGGCGTAGGCGCGCGTGTCGCTCTGTTTCGCCGTGCGCAAATCGAGGACGGGGCTTGCGTTGAAGAACATGCCCCACACCGAAGCGACGCAATCGCACTGCACGGCGACGCCGCTTGCCGCGGCGGCTTCCGACAGCCCGGCCGACAAGGCTGCCGTCATCCGTTCGAGATGCTCGTAGGTGCCGGGGCGCGCTAAGATGTCCAACTGTGCGATGCCGGCCGCCATCGCAAGCGGGTTGCCGGACAGTGTTCCCGCCTGGTAGACTTCGCCCAGCGGCGCTAGGCGTGCCATCACGTCCTCCCGTCCGCCGAACGCACCGACGGGCAGCCCTGCGCCGACCACTTTGCCCAGGCACGTCAGATCCGGGCGTACGCCGAAGAGTGTTTGGGCGCCGCCCCAGCCGAGTCGGAAGCCGCTGATCACCTCATCGAAGATGAGCAGGGCACCGTTGTGCCGCACGATTTTCGCGACTGCGGGCAGATATCCGTCCTTCGGCATGACCAACCCCATGTTGGCCGCGACCGGTTCGAGAATGACGCACGCGATGCGTTCGCCGTGGGCGGCGAAGACCGCACGCAGCGCGTCGAGATCGTTGTAGGGCACCACGAGTGTCAGCTCCGCGGTCGCGCGCGACACGCCGGCGGAACCGGGAACGCCCAAGCTGAGCGCGCCGGAGCCCGCATCAACGAGCAGCGCGTCCGCATGGCCATGATAGCAGCCCTCGCATTTCACGATCATGTCGCGCTGGGTGAAGGCGCGAGCCAGACGGACGGCGCTCATGCACGCCTCGGTGCCCGAGTTGACGAAACGGATGCGTTCGACAGAGGGCAGCGCTTGCATGATGCGCCGTGCGAGCTGTGTTTCGAGCGGCGTCGTCGCGCCGAACGATGTGCCATCCGCAGCGGCGCGCTGGATGGCTGCGACTATCTCAGGGTGCGCGTGGCCGCAGATGAGCGGGCCCCATGAGCCCACGTAGTCGATATAGGCATCGCCGTCGGCATCGTACACGCGCGAACCCTCACCGCGCACCAAAAAGCGCGGCGTCCCTCCGACCGCGGAAAAGGCGCGCACCGGTGAATTCACACCGCCGGGAAAGACCTGCTGGGCGGCTTCGAACAAGCGTTGGGATTCTGTCTTCATGCTTGCACCCGCTCCCAATCGGCGGGTGTGTTGATATTCATGAGCATCTCTTCATCCGCGCCGGTCAGATCGAGATACGCGATCATAGCATAGGTCAGCGCGGCGGTAACCTTGCGTTCGCCGCGCTGCAACGCGTTGCGTGCGCCCTGCACGAACTGCGCGGTCTCATACAGAGCGGCGAGCGGCTCGACGCTGCCATCCCGACGCCGCGGAATCAGCGCCGCCGGCCGCGCCCCGCCGGCAGCGCAGAGCTCGACATAGTGCTGCTCCAGACGGTCGATGAACGCGGCCTGCAAGAACGGCAGGTCGCCTGCAGCGGCGAAGAACAGCGGACCGTCCAAGTCCTCCGCGGCCGAAAGCAGACCGCCCAAAGGTCCGCATCGCCCGTAGCGGTCCTCGATCAGCGGCACATGCAGCTCTGACCGGATGGCCGGATCCAACGACGTGTGGATGCTGACGACGCATGGTCTTCGCCGGTCATCGGTGAGACGGCGGTAGGTCCGCAGCAGCAACGGTTCGCCGCCCAAATGCAGGCCGAGCTTGCCCGGCAGGCGGCGGGCTTCGCCACCGGCGAGGAGGATGATGCTGACGGGGCTTGGGACGGGCACGTGCCGGCTCCTAAGGAGCGCGCCGCGCCGCACGCTGCCGCTGCGCGAAGTCGCGAGCGAAATAGGTGATGATGCAGTCAGCGCCGGCGCGTTTGAAGCCGACGAGCGTCTCATCCACGATCCGCGGCTCTTCGAGCCAGCCTCTGGCGGCAGCCGCCTTCACCATCGCGTACTCGCCGCTGACGTTGTAAGCCGCGACCGGCACGTTCACCGCCTCGCGCACGCGCCACAGCACATCCAAGTACGGCATGCCGGG
>JALYZS010000212.1 GCA_030948745.1 Vulcanimicrobiota bacterium
TTGGCCATGTGCAAGGTCATGAGCGTGACCGCGGACGCGCTCACATCCATCGCGCCAAGATCGGAGACGAGCGATATATTCGACAAGAATCCGAGCAGGTCCAGACCTTCGCGTTCTTCGTAGTCGCGCGCGACCCCGATCAGCTCTTGCAGGTTTTCGATCCGGCTTTGCGCTTCGGGCGTGTCCTCGGCTTGCAGCTCGCGGACATAGCCCGTCTCCTCCAGCACGCTGATGAGCAGCGCGGCTGGTCCGCGCTCGGCGATACCGCTGAACACCTCGATCTCGTGTAAAAAGGCGGCGATGTCGCGCGTTTTTTTCGGCGCCGCCGCTTGCACCGTCGGACCATCCGCAAGCGCCTCAGGAAAGGTCAGCCCGCGGCGCGCTCCTTCTTCGGCGATCGCGTTCAGCGTCGATTGCCCGATGCCGCGTCGCGGCGCGTTGATGATGCGCCGCAAACTGAGGCCATCCTTGCGATTCGCGATGTATCGTAAATAGGAGAGCGCGTCTTTGACCTCGGCGCGAGCGTAAAAGCCGACGCCGCCGACGACCCGGTAGGCCATGCCGTCGCTCAGCATGGCTTCTTCGACCGAGCGCGACTGTGCGTTGGTGCGGTACAGCACCGCGTAGTCATTGAACGACCGGCCCTCTTCGCGCACGCCGGCTTTGATGAGCTCGACGATGAAGCGCGCCTCTTCCCGATCGGTATTCGCGCTGAAGACGCTGACCGGCTTGCCGCCCTCGCGCGACGTCCACAGCTGCTTGTGGTGGCGCTGCGTGTTGTGCGTGACGAGTGCGTTGGCGGCACCGAGGACCGCGGTCGTCGAACGGTAGTTGCGCTCCAAACGAAAGGTCTTGGCGCCTGGGAAATCTCGCTCGAAGCGCAGGATGATGCGATGATCGGCGCCGCGGAAGCTGTAGATCGACTGGTCATCGTCGCCCACGACGCAGATGTTGCCCGATCCGCGCGAGAGCGCGCGCACCATGCGGTATTGCGCTTCATTGACGTCTTGGTATTCGTCCACGAGCACATAGGTGAAGCGGTGTTGATAGTGTTTGGCGAGGTCGTCGCCGCGCTCGAGCAGTGCGAGCGGCTTCATGATGAGATCGTCGAAATCCAGCGCATTGGCTTGTGCCAGGCGCCGTTCGTACTGCGCGTACACCGCCACCGCGGTTTTGGAGAGCTGGCCCTCGGCGCTTGCGGCGAAGAAATCCGACGTCTGACAACGCTCTTTGGCGCGGCTGATCTGCCCCAGCAGGTTGCCCGGCGGGAAATGCCGCTCGTCGAGGTTGAGATCTTTGAGGATCTCTTTGATGAGGGCGCGTTGATCGGCCTCATCGTAGATGACGAAATTTTGGGCAACGCCGACGGCGGCGCCGTCGCGGCGCAAGATACGCACGCCGATGGAGTGGAAGGTGCCGACCCACAGACCCCGCGCTTCGTCGCCCACAAGCTGCGCCAAGCGGCTCTTCAGCTCGCCTGCGGCTTTATTGGTGAAGGTGACAGCCAGGATCTGACGCGCGGGCGCCCTCTTCTGCGCCAGCAAATAGGCGACGCGATGCGTGAGCACGCGGGTCTTGCCGCTGCCGGCCCCCGCAAAAATAAGCACGGCGCCGCTGGTTTCGGCTGCTGCGGAACGCTGTTCTTCGTTGAGCGACGCTAACGGGTCCATCGATCCCTCGGGTTCGGGACGCGGCGCGCGCCAGCCTCCGCTACGCCGCTTCGTCGAGCTCCGTCGGCATGACGGTGACGTCGAGGCGTTGTTGATTGCGCAGGATCTCAAGCGGCAATTCCACGCCCAAGGTGTGACGGCCGAGCACGATCTGCAGATCATCCGGCGACGCGATCGCGTTGCCAGCCGCTCGCAGGATGCGATCGCCGCCACGCAAACCCGCCTTCGCGGCGGCGCTGTCGGGCTGCACGTCGGTGACGAGCGCCGCGCTCTTCGCGTTCAGCGAAAGGCGGTCCGCAAGGCGGCGTTCGATGACCGTCTGCGCCAGAATGACGCCCAAGTACGCTCGGCGCACGACGCCGTGGTTGATCAGCTGCGCCGCCACCCACTTCGCCGTGTTGACGGGGATCGCGAAGCAGATGCCCTGCGAACCGGCGATGATCGCGGTGTTGATGCCGATGACGCGGCCGCGGAAGTCCACGAGCGGGCCGCCCGAGTTGCCGGGATTGAGCGCCGCATCGGTTTGGATGACGCCCTCGATGAGCCGCCCGGTCTCTGAACGCAACGTTCGACCGAGCGCGCTCACGACGCCGGTCGTGACCGTCGCCTGGAAACCGAGTGGATTGCCGATCGCGATGACCAGCTGCCCGACCCGCAGCTGCGAGGAATCCGCCAGCTGTCCGCTCGGCAGCCCGGTATCGGGCACTCGCAAGACGGCAAGATCGCTGTGCGGATCGGTCCCGACGACGCGCGCCGGCATGTCGCGTCCGTCTTGGAAACGGACTTCAATACGGTCAGCGCCTTTGACCACATGGCTGTTCGTGAGCACAAAGCCGTCCGGCGTGATGACCAGCCCGCTGCCGGCGCCTTGCAGCTCGTTCAGGCCGCGGCGTTGCAGCGGCTCCGGCGCGCGGCGTGAGATGCCGACGCTGATGACCGCCGGTCCGATGTGCTCGACCGCGCTGACGACCGCGTCGGAATATGCGTCGAGCGCCGCGTGCTCGTCGAGTTCGTCGCGGATCATCGGGCGTGCTCGTGTTCTCGTGCCGCAAGCGCGACGACTGCGTGCGCATGCACGTAGGACAGGGTGCTCTCCGCTCCCATGTTGTGGTTGTGACCGCCTTGCCGTAGGCCGTCGTAACAACCGCCGGTGTGCGTGTCCGCCATGATGATATTCTCCGTGTTCTTGCCCAAAAACCAACTGAAGGCGTCGAGCGCCTTGCGATAATATGTCGCGTCACCCGTCAGGCGTGCCGCTGCCAGCCACATGTCCGTCATGGCACACGCCTCGATTGGCTGTTGATCGTAGACCGCGCACGTGCCGCCTCGCGGATACCACCCCAGATTGCCGACCGGCGTGAGCATCGCAGCGGGTTGCGTGGCTTGAGCGAGAAATTCAAGAGCGCGCATGCCGCGTTGCCGCAATGCTGCATCGCCGAGCACCGCTGCGGCTCGCAGCATCGCCTCGGGCGGGCGCGCGTTTCCCCAGACAAGCTCGTCTTCCCACCACGGCCAGTCGGCGGAAGCGTGCGCATCGTAGTCGACGAGCAGCTGCTGCGCCAGCAGGCGTAAAGCGCGCTCGGCTTCTTCGCCTGTCGCTCGGTCCAGCGGACCGGCGACCGGCGGCAGAGGCGCCGCCTTCACGGGGTCGAGCGCAGCCGCCAGACCCAGCATCGCGTAGGCGCGCGGCCGCAGGAATTCAAGGCTGTCCATCTGCGGCAAGCTCTGGGTGAGCAAACGCTTCGAGCGTTCACGCCAGTCTGCGCTGCCGGCGCAGCGCGCAGCGACGCCGCACGCCCACATGGCTCGGCCGAAACAATCCGGCGAGCCGATGTCGTCCAAGAAGTTGCCATCGGCATCGGTGAGGTTATGGTACTGCCCATCCGGGCGTTGCGCCATCTCCATGAACCGCAGCGCCGCCTCGCCGAGCGCGCGCGCCGCCTCGCAATCATCTCGTAGGGCGAGGACGAGGATCGCGGCCAGCAGCGCACGTGCGTTATCATCAACGCAGAAGCCTGAGCTCAAGTCGGGCTCGCGCAGGTGCGCGAATTGGACGATGCCCAGATCGCGCGTCATGTACGCGCAATGCTGAAATGCCGGCGGCTCGCCGCTGATGACGGGCGTGAGCAGCTCCGGGGTGATCTCGGCCAAAAGGCGCCTTTAGTTGCTTCCGCTGCTGCTTTCGCTCAAGGATCGGGTCAACGAGGTCGCACGGCGCTGTAACGCTTCGTTCCAGAGCTTCGCCGCCGCGCTGTCGAGACCGATCGCCGGAACGCTTTGTGTGCCGCGCCGCTCGATGGCCGTGCACAACACCTGCTCGTACGCGCGCGCCACCTTCGGCCACGTCATCGCACGGCCGAACCGGTAGGCCGCTGTTTCGATGCAGGAGCGCAGCTGCGCATCGTCGAGGACGGTGTTGACCGCCGTCGCGAGCGCGGCTGAATCCCGCAACGGGATGACGATGCCGCGGCCGTCTGCCAGAAGCTCTTGCGCATAGGTGGACGCGGTGGCGACGACGACACGCCCGCATGCCACGGCATACGACAGCGTGCCGCTCACGATCTGGTTCGGGTCGAGCGAGGGCGAGACGTAGATGTCGGTCGCCTCAAGCGACGCGACCACTTCGTCGTCGTGCATGTAGTGGTTGAGGAAGGAGACGCGATCGCTCAACCCGAGTTCGGCAACGCGCGCCTGCAACGATTCGCGATACGCTTCGCCCTCGTGCTTGCGCACCTCGGGATGAGTCTCACCCAAGAGCACGTAGTGGGCTGCGGGGTGGCGCGCGAAGATCGCGGGCAGCGACTCGATGACATACTCGATGCCCTTGCCGCGGCTCAGCAGGCCAAAAGAGGCCAACACCGTCTTGTCGTTGAGGCCGAGGGTGCGCTTGAAATGTTCGCTGCGCCGCAGCGGCACGTCGGGCACGCCGTGAAGCACGACGTGGACCTTGCGGCCGTCGATGCCGTAGTGATCCTCTAAGATGCGGCGGCCGGCATAGGCGAGCACGACGACGGCGTCGCTGCGATTGCACAGTTCGCGCGTCACGAATCGCATGTGCGCGTCGGGGTCAGGCAGCACCGTGTGCAGGGTCGTAATGACCGGCTTGCGCAGCTCGCTCAGGAAATCGAGCAGATAATCTCCGCGCGTACCGCCGAACAAGCCGTATTCGTGTTGGATGTTGACGACGTCGGCACTATGGTCGTTCGCGAACCACGCGGCCTTGAGATAGGATTGGCGCTCGTCGCGGTCGATCTCGGCTTTGACCTGAGCGGGATAATCGTAGTGACGCCCCGGATCGGTGATCGCCAGAACATCGCTCTGTTCGCCCGTCAGCGCATCGTACGCCGCCCGCATGTCCTCGGTGAACGTCGCAATACCGCACTCGCGGGGTGGATACGTCCCCACGAAAAGCACCTGCGGCTTATGTTTCCCGGTCGAGGGTGTGCGAAATAGAAGCGTCGTTAACGTCGCTGCGGCCATTCGTTATTTACCTTATTAGAGTGCGCGAAATAGGGGGTCGAGCGGTCCTGTTGGACCGGACTCTCGGTTCCACTGAAAACTTACGAAGTTATTATACCATAATATGAAGCCGAACAAACGCTCGCTGATTGCGGCGTGTGCGACGAATCGGCCGGAGATTCTGGCAGGAAAGTTACAACGGCGTTCGGGCTTTTTCGCCTATTCGTTCTCCGCGTCCCACAATCGAGCCGGGTTCTACCGTGACACCTGGGTCGACGGCCACGTCGAGCCCGAGAATCGCGTCCCGAACTTGCGCATGCGCACCGACGTAGCACGACGACCATAATATGCTGGACGAAATGGTCGCCCGTTCGCCCACCCTGCACCCGCTGTACAGGACCGCGTACGGGCCGAGTTGTGCGCCCGCGCCGACCTCGACTCCAGCACCGATGTACACCGGACCGGTGAACGCGATCTGCGGCGAAAGATCGCGTCCGTCCGCGCTCCATAGACCAGCTCTTACCTGCGTGCCCAGTGGTCGTTCGAAGCGGCCATCGAGGATGTCGCGGTGCGCTTGCGTGTATGTCTGTGGTCTGCCGACATCGATCCAATAGTCGCTGGTGGAAAACGCGAACACGCGCTTCGTCTGCGCGATGAGTTTCGGAAATGTCTCGCGCTCGATCGAGACCTTCTGGCCGCTCGGGATCGCATCGAGCGCGTCCGGCTCCAGCACGTACGTGCCCGCGTTGATGTCGCGCGCATCCGTATCACCCGGCTGCGGTTTTTCCACAAAACGTTTCACGCGGCCATCCGAATCGGTTTCCACAACGCCGAACTGCCTCGGATCTTCGACGGCCCGCGTGTGGATCGTCGCGATAGCGCCGTGCTTGCGGTGCGCTTCGCGCAGCGCCACGAGATCGAGTGCTGTGAGGATGTCGCCGTTGCAGACGTAAAACGTCCCTTTGACTTTTTGCACCGCGTTCTTCACCGCGCCGGCTGTGCCGAGCGGCTCTTCTTCGAAGACGTAGTGCAGCTTGATGCCAAACTCGCTGCCATCGCCGAAATGCGCTTCGAGGGCTTCGGGCATGTAGCAGCACGAGAGGATGATCTCGTCGACACCCGCGGCGCGTAGCCGCTCGATGATCCAGCCGATGAACGGCCGCCCGAGCAGGGGCGCCATGGGTTTAGGAACCGCGTAGGTGAGCGGGCGGAGACGCGTGCCCTCCCCGCCGACCAAGATGACGGCTTGCATTGTCGCGCATCATTTCGAAGCACGGCTGTACGTGCCTGCCGCCGCTACTGGCGCTTGCTTAGTCTTGCGAGTCGCTCTGCATGTTCGTCGCCGGCTGATTGTGCTCGTCCTGGAGGGGATCGATGCTTGGCGTGGCCGCCCCAGCATAATGTAAGGACTGCGTGAGTAGGGCGCTCCGGCTTTCCGGAGTGTTAGCGGCCGTTGCCTTGCTGGGATACAGTTTGTATCCGCGAAATTCGTTCCCGCGATTTCGTGGCGGTTATCAGTTCGCAAGCACGTATCCACTCGTTTGGTGAAGTACGCGTCAAATGGTACTACCGAGCGTTTTGCTCATAATCAATGCGGTTGCGCCCGAGATCCTAATATATCGTCCCAGACTAGAAGAAGCACAGAACAATAACCTGGCCCGATTGTGGCATTCCGAATGCGCCGAGCCGCACCATGAAGTACGGCGTAGCCCCAAGGGAATTCGAATCCCTGTCTCCGCCTTGAGAGGGCGGCGTCCTAGGCCTCTAGACGATGGGGCCAAAAAAAGCTCCCCGGCAAGGTCTCGAACCTCGACTCTCCTGGTTCAGAGCCAGGCGTGTTACCAGTTACACCACCGGGGAACGGCGTATTCATTCGCCGCCTACACCTGACCACGCCTTCGATTGCGGGTGCCAAACGTGGCGGTCTGACTGTGGCAATTAGGGCATAGCATTCGCAAGTTCGTCAGGCGGTTATCGTGTTTTCGTCCATTGCGGTGATCGAGCTGCATGGAGAGCGGCAGTCCGCGCCAGCCTTCCAGACCGCACTCTTCGCACCGGTTCTTCAGTAAGCCAGCTTCGAGCAGGCGTCGTTTGATGCTCGTACGCGAGTGTGATTCCACCATGATCCGCTCAAGCGGCCAGCGATTGGGGCGAGTCTTCAAAAGGCGGCGCGCGACCGCCTTGGTCCACGAGTTCGCTCCAGAAACCAAACCGTTCACGGCAAGCGCGATATGAATTCCCTTCATCGTAATGATGTTGAACGGCAACCCAGTCGACGCAGCGGCGTTGCAACGCCGCCTCGAGACGACCGCGGCGAATCGCCTTGTACCAGGCGTCCACTCGAAAGCCGAACCGCGCTGCGCAGGCATCGCGATCATGGCCGCAGGTATGGTATCGTTGAACTTCGCTCCAGTTGATCAGTTTGCGCACGGCGGCAGTTCACCGCAAACTTTGTGCTGGTTGTTTCCGTCAGGTGTCTCAACGCGTTAAAACACCATTTCGACACGGGTTTGTTTGGCCGCCGCGGCGAAAACCCCGCGCATGGCCGTCGATATCGCCACGCAAGAACTTCTGATTCGCGCCGCCTACGCGGAGCGCAGCCGGCTGAGCGATGCCGGCGTACGCGATGCCGTTGAGCACACGATCGCCGCGCTCGACGCGGGGACGCTGCGCGTCGCGGAATTCAAAGAGAACGGCTGGACGGTCAATGAGTGGGTGAAGCAAGCCATACTTTTGTACTTCAGCCTCAAGGAGGCCCATCCAAGCGAAGCCGGGCCGATGGCGTTTTGGGATAAGATCCCCGTGAAGAAGGCATGGCGGCATAGCGGCGTGCGCGTCGTGCCACCCGGCGTGGCGCGTTTCGGAAGCTTCCTCGCGCCCGGAGTGATTTTGATGCCAGCCTTCGTCAACATCGGTGCCTATGTCGGTGAAGGGACGATGATCGACACCTGGGCGACCGTTGGCAGCTGCGCGCAGATCGGCTCGGGCGTGCACATCTCGGGCGGGGTG
>JALYZS010000237.1 GCA_030948745.1 Vulcanimicrobiota bacterium
TGTGACGATCGCTTCCAGGATCTAGCGGATGCCGATGCCCTCCTTGGCGGAGGCCTTGATGCATCGCTCCTTCTCGATGAGCAATGTCTCCTCAACGTCGCGGATCACCGCGTCCGCGTCAGCCGACGGAAGGTCGATTTTATTGATGACCGGGATGATCTCAAGTTTCGCTTCGCTTGCTAAGTAGAAGTTCGCTAGCGTCTGCGCCTCGATGCCCTGGGAGGCGTCGATGACGAGCAGCGCGCCTTCGCACGCCGATAGCGAACGCGACACCTCATACGAGAAATCCACGTGACCGGGCGTGTCGATGAGGTTAAGCTCGTAGTGCTTGCCGTCCGCGGCCAGATATTCCAAGGTGACAGGGTGCGCCTTGATCGTGATGCCTCGCTCGCGCTCGAGATCCATGGAGTCCAGCACCTGGGCCTCCATGTCGCGTTTGGCCATCGTGCCGGTAAGCTCCAACAGCCGGTCGGACAGCGTCGTCTTACCGTGGTCTATGTGAGCGATGATACAGAAATTCCGCACGTGCGTATTGACACGCAGAGACGGCGCACGATGCAACATATTCACTACTACGGTGAAACAGCACGATGGCCCTGGGATTTGAGCTTTTCGGCCGAGTGGTGGGCTAACGTAACGTCGGGCGCCGCCTGATCGCGTTCGACTTATGGATGCTTATCGTCTAGGGAACGGCTCGAATGATCCGGATTCAAACCGCCGGACCAGTGGTGCGATGCGAGCAAGCCGAGCACCGCGACAGCTCCGTAGAGCAGACATGACAGCACCACCAGACCGAGCATGATTGGGTATTTCAATAAGAATCGGCCAAGCTTCTCACTAGTTTGCTGGTTGCCCATCGGCGTTGACTCCTTGCTACGCTGGCGTGAGGAAGCGCCCGCCCGATCAATGATTGTCGGCGATCAACTTCCCGCTGCCGCCCAAGTACGGCGTTGGGTCCATGGGTTTGCCCCAGAGCTCCACTTGGTAATGCACGTGCGGGCCGGTCGCAAAGCCGGTGGAGCCCACGAGCGCGATCTGCTGCCCTTTGCGCACGCTCGAACCTGTCGTCACCAATAGCCGCGAGTTATGGGCGTACATCGAGCGGAGACCGTTGCCATGATCGATGATGATCTTATAACCGTAGCCGCCGTCCCACCCCGCCTCGGTGACCACGCCGCTAGCGGTCGCGTACACCGGCGCGCCATAGTCGTTGACGATGTCCAGTCCCAAGTGGAATTCGGTGTCGGGATACGAACGATAACCGAAACCGGACGACACGTAACCCAAGGTCGGCCAGATCGATGGGATCGCCGCCAAGAAACGCTCGCGTGCCAGCTGTGCGGCGATCTTGGCCGCGGCGGCGACGCGCATCTGCGTCTTGAGCGCGTTGGATTCCAGGCTCACTTCATTCACTGCATCGTCAAGCGAGGACAGCTCCGACGCTTCAGCTGTGAATCCGGCATCCAGATGCGCAAGCGAGTGCAGCCACGCAGCGAGACGTGCGAGCAGCCCGGTACGCGTGCGCGGCGGCACGATAGCAGCAACCTTGCCGCGCGGCGACCCATGGCGAATGACCCCGAATTGTTGCGCGCCGTTTTTCACGATTTTGTGCTGCGGCCGGACCGGCTGCTTCGGCACGATGACTTTGGTAAGCGTGCGCATCTCTTGGTTGTCGTGCTGCAGCTTGCTCAAGCGCTGCCAGAGCATGCTCGTCTGCTTTGTGAAGGCGCGTAACTGCTGTTTCTGGGATGCCTCGACCACCTGCAACGCACGCACATGTGCTTCAGCGGCACGCACATCCGCGACGTGCGCGATCAGAAGTCCCAGGCTGAGGAGCAGGGCACAGGCGCCCGCGAGCGCCAGATGCAGATGCGACAGCTCGCACTTGTACACCGCGGCGGCATGGTGGGGAATGACCTTGATGAGCATGCGTTTGTGCGGCGACAGCAGCCATTGACAGAACTTCTTCACGCGGTCCCTCCCTTACGCAGATACCGCCGGTGAGAAGTCGTGTCGCGCCGAATTCGGTGCTACGATGGACGGGACGCCGGCAATCGTGCCAGCTCGAGCGCCCGCCGCTCCTCTTCACTCGTCTCTTTGTCGGCAGCGAATCTGCGAATCGCTTTCGCGTACGTCCGCACTTCCTCGCGCGAGTAGATGCTCGAAACGAGGAATCCGTTGCCGTCTCCATCGACAACGGCGAGGGCGTACGAGAGTTCAGATCCGACGTCGGGGAACGCATTGAAGCGCACAAACCCGACTCGTTGCAGGGAGCGCGCTGCGTTCGCTTCCAAAGCGTCGACCCGGTTGCGTAGAGCGGCCATATCCAATGGATTGCCCGCCGACCGGTTCCGCTCTCCCTGGCCGCACGGCGCAAATGCGCGTCGCGCGATCGCCCAATGGTATACGATCGCTATCACGATCGCGGCGAGGATCGACATCGCAAAAATAGGGGATGTCAATGCTGCGCCGATTCCGTCGATGAGCGATGACCATGCAGCGTTCATGACGTCAGGGCCGCGAATTCGAAGCCAGGCATGGCAGTCCTTCCTGAGGTGGCTCACAAAGGGTGTGGATGCGTCGCACACCTGTACCCTTGGGACAAAAATTAAACCGAATCGCGTTCGTTACGTGAAATCGCGCTTGCTTAAAGGGAGGCTCAAGCCAGAGCTACCCGCGGCGCTCGAAAGATTCCGCATGCCGCTGCTACCTTCCGGTCCTGACGGGGTTAACGGGCTTTCGTCGCGCGGACCCTCGCCGTCAACGCCTCCCACACAGCGGACGAACGATCGGCCGCTCATAAGGCTTAGCGCGCGGCGCGTTGCGTGACCTGCTTGCGACCCGACCGTCCTCTCACCCGTGGTTGCCTTCCACGGCCTTGACCACGCTTGCGCACGAGGATGACGTGGCTGCAACCGGCCGGCCGCTCCATTCGCACGACGGAGAAACCGCAACTGCGCAGCGCGGCCCGCCACTCCGCGCGCGAGAAGAGCCCGTGCACGTGCCGGTCTGATCCGAGCGTGAGCGACGCGCCGTTGCGCAACAGATACACATAATCGATCGCGTATGCTGAGCCGCTCGGATCGGGGTCATGGACCCACTCGACGAAGCGCATGCCCTGCTGCGTATCCTTTGCATCGTGGCCGCCGTGCGCAGTGCGCGCGCGAAAGGTGTCGCGAAAATCGTCCGGTGCGAACAACGCGATGCCGCCGGGCCGCAAGTGGGCGGCAACGGTACGCATCGCAGCGAGCAGATCGGGTTTCGTGCGCATGTAGCAAATCGCATCGTGGACGAAGACGGCGTCGAAGTGCCGTCGCAACCGCAGCGTGCGCATGTCGCCCGTGATATGTTCGCACTCCGGATTGATCGTGCGGCTGAGCGCGAGCATCCGCGGCGACAGGTCGGTGAGCGTCATGCGGAAATGCTTCTTCATGTGCGATGCATTGTTGCCGCCGCCACTGCCCAGTTCTAGCAGCGTCTGCGGCGTCGAGCGCGACGCTTCGCGAATCATGCGCGCATAAACCAACGCTTCACGGCGATATTCCGCCGGTTTCGTCAACAGGTGGAACCAGGGAGCTAAACGCCCATACAAGACCGGTTTACCGATAACTCACCTTGACGCCGCGCGCTGGCGGAGAGGGAGGGATTCGAACCCTCGAGACGGTTTTAGCGTCTACACGCTTTCCAGGCGTGCCTGTTCGACCGCTCCAGCACCTCTCCAAGCCGCGGGCAGTGCGCCAACTTCACGCGACCCCCACGGCTTCCTTGCAATCTGCAGACGCGGATCATGCGACGACCGTGACGATTATCCGCTGCCTTCGTTCCTCCGTGCGGCGGTTGCGCGCGCGATGAACGCGCTTGCCTCGTCGCTGAACGGTTTCTTGAAATCGGCCGGCCAGTTCGCTTTGTCTGCATACAAGCGTTGTAAGTTCGCCGCGATGCCCGGGTCGCCGCCCGTGAATCGTTCGATGAGCTCAGACCAGCGTGCGGCCAAGCTCTGGGCGTGCTCGCTCGCGGGGTCCTCGTGCAGCGCCGCCTCAACCTCGGCGAGCAGATCTCTCCAATCCTGTTCGCCCTGCGCAACGACCTCGGGGGTGCCGCGCGCATGCAAGTCGGCCAATTGTTCCTCGGAGTAGTAGCCTTTCATCCATTCCATAGTGTCATGCTTCTCCATAAGCTCGATGATGTTCTTGAGGCTCTCCCAATGAAGCGTTCCCGGGGCGCGAGCGTTCGTCTCCGCCCTGGCGATCGCGTGCACGATATCGTCCAGGCGGCCTCGCATCTGCTCGATGCTTGCCGCTGCGTGCGCAGCGTCTCCGCGAGGTTGGGTGTGTCGTGCGTCAGGAGCCCTTTGATGGCGCTCAAGGGGAGTCCGATGAACTTCAACGCCGCGATCCGCTCGAGCTGGATGAGCTCGTGCTCGCCATACAGGCGATGGCCGCTGTCTGACAGGGCCGCCGGCTTCAGCAAACCGATCCGATCATAGTGATGAAGCGAGCGAACCGTGACGCCCGCTTTTTGGCGAACTCGGCTGCTCGGAATCGCTGCGCATCTTGCGTCATCGGAACCCCGACATGAAGCCTACACTATGACGCAGCGTCAGAGTCAAGGCCGAGATGCGAAC
>JALYZS010000269.1 GCA_030948745.1 Vulcanimicrobiota bacterium
CCAAGATGTCGTCGACGCGTTCCATTTGCGCCGCGCCAATCGCTGCGGCGATATTCGTCATGCGATAGTTGAAGCCGAGCTCTTCGTGCCAGTAGCGGCGCGTCAAGGATTGGCCTTGGCCTTTGACCAGACGCAAACGCGCAGCCAAGGCGTCGTCATCGGTGATGAGCATGCCGCCCTCGCCCGTCGTCACCGTCTTGTTGCCGAAGAAACTGAACGTCCCCACGTCCCCGAATGTTCCGACGTGGCGGCCGCCGATGCGCGAGCCAAGCGCCTCAGCGCAATCTTCGACGATGCGCAGGCCATGGGCATCAGCCAACGGCCGGATCACCTGCATGGCGCACGGCACGCCGTAGATGTGCACTGCCATGATCGCCTTCGTGCGCGGCGTGATCCGCGCTTGGATCGCGCCGCTATCCAGATTCCAATCTGTTTCTTGCGCGTCCACGAACACGGGTGTGGCGCCGGTCTGCGCGATCGTGTTCACGGATGAGATGTACGTGAAGGTGGGCACGATGACTTCATCGCCCGGACCGACGTCCAAGCAGTGCAGGGCGAGATGCAGGGCCACCGTGCCGTTGCACACCGCGATCGCGTGGCGCGCACCGGTCAGCTGGGCGACGGCCCCTTCAAAACGTCCGATGAACTCCCCGATGGACGAGATCCAACTGCTCTCGACGCACTCGAGCACGTAGCGGCGTTCGTTACCGGAGAGATCCGGCTGGTACACCGGGATGCGCCGCACGTTCGTCATCGGCCGAGCAGCCCCGCCAGCGTCTTCGCGACGCGCTCCACGGACGGGTCGGCCGGCGCAAGCGAAAAGCTCGCCAGCGTTTTGCCAAGCGCTTGTGCTGCGAGTACGCCCGGCCGCGCTGCGACGGCGGCGTCCAGCAGCGGCAACAAGGCATCGACGTACCGTGCGGCGGTGTTCGTGCGCTGCACATAGGCACGAGCGCGCTCGCCCATCGCCCGCGCCTGCAGGCGATGGTCCATCACCCACTCCAAATGCCGCCGCACGTCGGCGGCTTCGTCGCCGGGCGCGCACGGGAGGACCAATCCCTGGGGTAATTCCGCGTACACGGCTTGGTGCGAGACGAGCACGGGCCGTGCCGACAGCATCGAAAGCAACAGCGACGCCGACGCGCCTTCGAGCACCGGATGGCGCAGGCACGACAGCACGTCGACATCACGCAGCTGGGCACGCAGGCCTTCGTCGCTCACCCAGCCCGTGAACGCCGGTGCTTCCACGCCCAGGCGCTCGGACAGCTTTGCAAGATCCGCCTGTTCGTCCGGGTCGGCCTCGCCGATGGCGCGGAAGCGGCAATGCGCGCGCAGCCGGGGCGAGCCGGCGACGGCTTCCATCACCTGCCCCATGCGCTTGTTGGAGATGCCCATGCCGATCGTCGCCACGACCATCTCGTCCTGTCGCGGCTGGGGCGCCGGGGGAAGATCGTCCGCCGCAAAGGGCAGCGCTATGACCGCGACGGGACCAGGGCACACCGCTCGCAGCCGTTCGGCATAGTGCTGCGCGTGCGCGACCGCGCCGGTCACGCCGCTTGCGAACCACTCGAGCATGGGGCGTTGTCGCGCGGCCGTCGCGAAATCGGGTATGAACGGCTCGTCGCCAGGCCACGCCGATGCACCGTACGTCGCGAGCACCAACCGGCGCAGCATGAGCGCCGGATTCGGTGAGGCGTTCGCCCAGCCTTCGGCCAGATGCGAGAGGACGCAGTCATGGAAGATGCCCACGATCCCAACGGCGCTGAAGTTCTCGAGCAGCGCCCCGTGAAAGGGATAATGGTTGCCGAAGTTACCGATGACCACGTCGGCGTTGCGGCTGAACTCTGAAAGCGCGATATCGCCCCAGAAGCGCACCCGTGCAGAGCTTGGCCGAGACGAGAGCTTTGCTGCTGCGCCGAGTTCGGTTCGCAGCACCTCCACCTGATGGCCGCGGGCGAGCAGTTCCTCCACAACCGCGACCCCGAAGGCGGCGATCGCAGAGCGTTCGTTCCAGGGGCTGCCCCACACGATGCGCATGCTCACGCGAGCAGCTTCGCGATCGTGCTCGGCCAATTCAGTCCGTCGGCGATCATGCGACGCCGCGCCGCTGCCCCCATCTGCGCCGCGGTCTCGCGTGATTGCACGACCGCTCGCAACGCCGCGCCGAGGCTGCGCGGATCCGGCTCGGCCACATAGCCCGTCACCCCATGCTTCACGAGCTCGAGCACGCCGCCGCTGTCGGCCGTGGTGATCACGGGCTTGCCTGCCTGAAACGCTTCCATCGTGACGTAGCCCATGGAGTCCTCATCGAACGGCAGGTACGCGACCGCGCTCGCGTGGTTGACCAAAGCCGCCATCTCCTCGCGCGGCATAAAGCGCAGGTCGAACCGTATACGTTGCGTGACGCCTTGCGCGTCCGCTTCCGCGCGCAAGCGCTGGGCGTCTGCAGGCGTGTCGGGCGGTCCCGCGATCACCAGGGTGGCAGCCGGCGCATGACGCAGCGCGTGCACGAGCAGCGTCTGGCGTTTATCGGCGTTGATCCGGCCGCCGGCGAAGATATAGCCCGCTGGCTCGCCACCGGTGAAGAGCTCCGGATCGTTGAGCGGCGGCGCTAAGATGCTGCTCGCGACGCCGTTGTAACGGTGCAGGCGGTTGGCCGTCACGCGCGAGTTGGTGTAGACGCGACGAGCCTGTGCGAAGGCGATGTTGTCGGCCTGACGGATGGCGCCGCGGATCGCCTGCCCGCGAGCGTCCGCGGGGATATTCGATCGGCCTGCATCCCACAGGTCGTATGCTTGGCGGTACTGGTGCAACAGCCAGTACACTTTGTTGACGTGCGGGATGAGATACGCGGGGAACTTCAACGCGATGAGACGGTCGACGTTGTACAAACGCAAGCTGCGCGCGATGAGCATCTCCTCGATGAGCCGCTCGGCGGGATTCCAGCTGAAAGGTATGCGCATAGCTTCCGCCGCGACGCCGTGCAGCCGCAGCTGCTTGACGAGATGGACGCACAGCTCCTCGGCACCGCCATGCACGAACGGCACGCGGTTGCTGACCACCAACACATTCACGGGAAGCGGGGTTCGTGCTCCTGGCGCGGCTTACTTGTCAGGGGATTCCGCGCCAACCTGCGGTAACCTAAACGCTAATGGTCTATCGCAGGCTGATGCTGTACGCCCGCCCGATGTTGGGTGCGATGGTCGTGGGCGTCTTGCTCACTGCGCTTGCCTCCATGGCGACCATCGGCTATGCCGCCGCCGTTAAAGCGCTCATCAGCGCGGTGACGACGCACAGCCTGCGAACGCTGGAACTCGCGCTTTTGGGCGGCCTATGCCTCAACATCCTCAAGAACGCCGCGCAGTATGCTGGCGGTTATACGATGACGACCGTGGGGCAGAAGATCATCGCCCGGATCCGTAGCGATCTGTTCTCGCGCATCCAATTCCTGCCGTTGACGTTGTTCGACCAGTGGCGCCGCGGCGAGATCATCTCGCGTTTCGACAATGACGTCGGGTTGATGGTGGGGGGCGTCACCTCGCTGCCGCTGCTGGTGGGTGCGACGCTCACGCTCACCGGCGCGCTCATCTATATGTTCTACCTCGACTGGATGCTGACGCTGCTCACGATCGCGGTCGCGCCGCTCGTCTCGTTCGCGGTGATGCGCTTCGCCAGTCTCATCCGGCGCCTGACGCAACAGTCGCTGTCGCGGGTGGCGGATGTGAACTCGGCGCTGCAAGAGTCGCTCGATTCGATGCGCATCATCAAGGCGTTCGCGCGCGAGCCGTACGAAGTGCGCCGCTTCCAGGACCGTAACGACGCCTACCTCGGCGCGTCCATGAAACTTGCCCAGATCTCGCTTACCCAGATCCCGGTCGTCGACTTCCTCGTGACGCTGGGGCTGTTGACCCTGGCGGGGGTCTCGTTTTACGAGCTCGTCATCGGGCGCAAATCACCCGACCAACTGGCCGCCTTCCTCACGCTCGCGATCGCGGCCAGCAATCCCATCAATCAGCTCGCCAATTACTTCGCCGACCTCACCAAGGCCGTGGTCGGGTCGACGCGCATCTTCGAAGTGCTCGACCTGCCGGTGGAAGTCCCCAACGCCCCGGGCGCGCACCCGATCGCGTATACTCGGGGTGCGGTCGAGTTCCGTGACGTCTTTTTTTCCTACGATGGCAAGACCGAGGTGCTGAAAGGCGTGTCGGCGCAGGTGGACCACGGCCAGGTGATCGCGCTCGTCGGGCCCTCGGGCGCAGGCAAGACGACGCTCGTCAACCTCATCCCGCGCTTTTACTCGCCGACATCGGGTGCGGTGCTCATCGATGGGCAAGACGTGCGCGACGTGACCTTGAGCTCCTTGCGCGAGTTGCTCGCGATCGTTCCACAGGATCCGCAGCTGTTCTCGGACACGGTCGAGCACAACATCCGCTACGGCCGCCTGGACGCGACGCGCGAGCAGGTGGAGGAAGCCGCACGGCTGGCCAACGCGCACGGTTTTATCAGCGCCTTTCCGGACGGCTACGACACGCTCGTGGGCGCGCGCGGGATTCGCCTGTCGGGCGGGGAGCGCCAGCGTATCGCGATCGCGCGCGCGATCCTGCGTGACCCGAAGATCTTGATACTCGATGAAGCCACGTCGTCGCTCGACGCGCAGTCCGAAGCGCTCATCCAAGAGGCCTTGGACCGCTTGCTGGTCGGGCGCACGACGTTCGTCATCGCCCACCGCCTTTCGACCATCCGCAAGTCGACGACGATCTTGGTCTTGGCGGACGGTCGCATCGTCGAGCACGGCAGCCATGCCGAGCTCTTGTCGACCAGCGGTCTCTACGCAGAGCTCTACCGCACGCAGATGCTGCAGCCGGCGGCCAGCAGCTTCTAAACCGTCTGGCTGACGCCCGCGCTGCGCGCGCCCGCGGCCTTGTCCACCACCTGGGGTGCGGCCTGCGGCCAGCCCCAGCGTAATCGTGCATCCAGCGCGCGCCAGGCGAGCAGCCGCTCATCGTTGACATGCGCGAGCGCGTTGTGGAGCCGGTCCCAACCGGTCTGCTGCGCGGCCAGCGCGTCGACCTCGTCGAAGAG
>JALYZS010000274.1 GCA_030948745.1 Vulcanimicrobiota bacterium
ACGCTGCCCTTCCCAGGGGCGCGGATGGGGGTAACCCGCGGGTGCAGGCGCCGGCGGGATGTAGATCTGATTGCCGTACTGTCCGAAGTAGCGTTGGTCGCCGTACGCGCCGCCCTGCATCGTGCTCGCGACGACTTCGCCGATCGCGGCTTGCCGTGTGAGCCCACCTGGCCCGACCGGATCAATCAAACGATACACCCCCTCGTCTTCGACCGCGGCTGGCGCGGCTAACTGATGATCGGCGATCTCAAGCGCGCTTGGCACCGACGCTTGCGCCGCCGTAGGCCGCTGCTGCGTCGTCAGCGCGACGAGCGCGAGCACGCCACCCAGCAACCCCCAGCGCACGATCCTCGCCGCACCAGGAAGCCTCAAATTCTGCATCCTATCCCTCCTTAGAAAACTGCACGTGCGCGCTCAGGCTCGCATCGCCGGCAGGCGCAGCGTGAACGTGCTGCCGCGGCCCTGCACGCTCTCGACGAAGACATCGCCGCCGTGTGCGCGCGCGATCCAACGGCACAGCGGCAGCCCAAGACCGTGCACGCTATGCCCGTTGTTCGCCGCCCCGTTGGAGCGCATATGCCGTTCGAAAATCGTGTTCACCACGTCCGGTGCGATGCCACGTCCGCGATCGCTGATCGCAACGTACGCACCATCGCGTGCCTGCCAGACGGCGACGTCGACCGTGGTCTGTTTGGGGCTGTACTTGATCGCATTGTCGAGCAGGTTGCCGACGAGCTGTGACAGCTTGAGCTCATCTCCCATGACCACGGCGCTCTCAGCACGGGCCACATGCACGTCGATGGCACGCGCGTGCGCCAGCGGCTGCAGATCGCGCACGACCCCGTTGACGACGACGGTGAGATCGGTCGGCTCACGGTCCAACGCGCTGTCGGCATCGAGGTGCGAAAGGGTGAGCAGCTGATCGATGAGGCGTTCCATGCGCTGGGCCTGATCGTCGATGATGTGCATGGCCTGCGCGTAGCCAGCCGGTGACTGCGGCTGCTCGTGGAGCGCAGCCGACGTCTCGGTGCGGATCACCGCCAGCGGCGTGCGCAGATCGTGCGAGGCGTCGTTCGTGAACTGGCGCTGCAGGGCGATCGCCTGCTCCAGCGGCCGCAAGGTGGTTTTGGCAAGCAAGAACGCCGCGCCCACGATCAGCACGAGCCCTGCGGCATCGACGATCGCCAGCCGCCAGATGTACACGTGCAACATGTGCTGCGCTGCGATGACCACGCCAGGCTCATCGCGGTAAGGTTCGACGTCTTGCATGACGACCATCGAGAGCAGCACGTAGACGACGAGCGAGAACGCGACGAGCAGCAAGAACAAGATGCCGGCATAGGCCAACGTCAGACGCACCCGGGGTGCTCCGATGTTGTGTATCCGACGCTGCTCGCTGATCATGGTTTGTCGATAGTATATCCTACGCCACGCACCGTGCGGATGATCGGTTCACCGGCGGATTCGCTGATCTTGCGGCGCAACATCTTGACGTAGACCTCCAAGATGTTGCTGTTGCCCCCATGTTCGCCACCCCACAGACGGTCAAGGATGGCGTCTTTGGTGAGCACGATGCCTGCGTTTTCCAGCAAGTACAAGAGCAAGCGGTATTCGGTACGGGTGAGATGCATGACGCGTCCGTCACAACTGGCTTGATGGCGCAGCACGTCGATGGAGAGCTTGCTCGCCGACACGATGCGCGGCCGGACGTCGTTCTGCGGCCGCCGCAGCAGCGCATGGATACGTGCGAGCAGTTCGGGGAAGGCGAAGGGCTTGGGGAGGTAATCGTCCGCGCCGCTGTTCAGCCCGGTGACGCGATCGGTGACCGCGTTGCGTGCGGTGAGCATGAGGATCGGCGTCGAGACGCCTTGTCTGCGGGCCTCCGCGCAAATCGACAAACCGTCACGCGAGGGCAGCAACACATCTAAAATGGCGAGCTGATAATCATTGCCGCACAGCTCGTTCAGGCCGTGGTCGCCATCGCCGACGGCGGTGACGGCGAACTTTTGCGCCTCGAGCGCGCGGCGCAGGGACGATGACAGGCTCGGGTCGTCTTCGACGAGCAATACTCTCATGCGGGTTGGTTCGCCATACGTTGAATGGCCAGCCTGCGCTTGCTCTTTATCGCTTTCAGGCGCCTTTCAGACTCGACCACGGCGGGCGCAGCTAGGCCGGCCTCTCGGCCTCGACGTCCTCCAGTTCGCCATCCTCAAAGGCGAAGGTGCCTTGGGGAAAGCGCACGAGGAATGGCATATATGGTCCGTTGTTCATGCTCTCGAGGACGCCGATGTCACCTTTGGCTACCTTACCGCCGGCGCCCAGGTCGAGGACGCGCAAGCTGCGCACCGGTTTGCCGACTTCCACTGGAGCGCTCCTCGAAGACAGGTGGATCGCCACACTTCGGAAGGCCGCTACTGCGCCCTGCCGCAAGTCGTTCATATGACAAGTTGGTTTCCCGGAGGCTACGCCGCCGAAAGCCAGACGCCCGGCGAGCGCATGCCAAGCGACGGCCAGCCGGTGATCAACGGCATCGATGTGTTGCAACGCGACGGCTTCCATCCGTTGCGCGACAAACGCGTGGGCATCGTCGCGCATGCTGCGAGCGTCACCGTCGAAGGGCGGCGCAGCGTCGACGCACTCGCAGCGTCCGGCAGCGTCGACCTGCGCAAGATCTTCTCACCCGAACACGGTCTGAGCGCCACGGCCGACACACGCATCGGCGATAGCGTCGATCGCCAGACCGGCTTACCGGTGATCAGTCTGTACGGCGAAACGCTCAAGCCCACAGCCGAGCAGCTGCACGACCTCGACGTGGTGCTCTACGATTTGCAAGACATCGGCTGCCGCTTCTACACCTACATCACGACGCTCGGGTGGCTGCTCGAGGCGGCGGCCGAACAGCGCGTGAGCGTCTTTGTGTTGGACCGCCCCAATCCGATCGGCGGCGGCGACGTGGAAGGACCGTGCAGCGACGTGGCGCATGAATCCCTGGTCGCCTATCACGAGCTGCCGCTGCGGCACGGCATGACGGTGGGAGAACTCGCACGCCTGTTCAACGCGGAGCGGCGTCTGCACGCGGATCTGCGGGTTGTGACGATGGGCGGCTGGCAACGCGGCTTTTTGCACAGCGACACCCATCAACGCTGGATCAACCCTTCGCCGAACATCCGCGACGAGATCGCGGCACTGCTATTCCCCGGTGTCGGCCTCATCGAGGGGACGAATGTCTCGGTCGGGCGGGGCACCGATACGCCGTTTCACGTCATGGGCGCGCCCTGGCTGGATGGGGCGCAGCTGAGCGCTGCGCTCGACATGCTCGGGTTGCCGGCGCTGCGCACGGAGCCGTTGCGCTTCACCCCCAAAGATCCAGGCCACCGCTTTTGCGGAGAGGCCTGTCAGGGCGTCCGCTTCACGATCGAGGACCCGCGCGCGTTCTCGCCGGCCGCGCTCGGCCTGGGGCTCGTGCAGACGCTGCGCGCGCTGTACCCCACGCAATGGCAGCATCGCCTGCTCGACCCGCTGCTCGCGAGCACCGACTTGTTGCACGCCATCGAGGAGCAGTCGACCGCGCTGCCCGAGCTGTGGGAGCCGGGGTTGGAATTTTTCGAAGCGCGCGCTCGGGCGCTGCTCTACTAAA
>JALYZS010000314.1 GCA_030948745.1 Vulcanimicrobiota bacterium
GCATTGTCGGCGGGCGCAACCGCCGCCACCATCGCATCGAAGCCCGCCGCTGCTGAATCGTTTCAGATCGGCGGCATCCACGTCGACCGCTATGGCAGCGGCGACCGCAGCATCATCTTCGTGCCGGGGTTGGCAAGCGGCCCGTGGACCTGGTACGAACAGATCGCACGTTTCGCGCCGCAGTATACGGTGTATTCGCTGACGCTCGCCGGGTTCGACGGCACACCGGCCTCCGACGACAGCGATAAGATGGCGACGTTCTCCCGTGATTTCTTTGGACTGCTTGACGCGCGGCACGTCAGCAAGCCGGTCGTCGTGGGCCACAGCTTGGGGGGCACGCTTGCGATCATGCTGGCAGAAGAGCATTCAGAGCGGTTAGGCGGCATTGTGGCCGTCGATGGCCTGCCCGTGTACCCGCTCCTTGCCCAGGCCAGTGTGGACGCCCGCGCGACTGCCGGGAAGACCGCCGCCGCGCAATACCAGGCGATGAGCCACGATCAACTGGTCCAGTATGAGACCAACTTCCTGACCACCATGGGCACGACCGATCCAAAAGTCGTCGCCACACTGGCAAACCTGGTCGCCACAAGCGACTCCAAGACCGTCGCCGCTTGGCTGCAAGCCGACTTCAATGCCGACTTGCGTCCGCAGCTCTCCAAGATCAACGTCCCGTTCCTCGAAGTCATGCCGTACGCCCAGCCCTATCCCTACTCGGAAAGCGACACCCTCGCATTCTACAAACAACTGCTCAGCGGGGCGCCGACGGCACAGGTGCTCGAGCTGACGCCGGCTCGCCACTATGCCATGCTCGATCAGCCCGACAAATTCGACGCCCTGCTCACGACGTTCCTGAACTCCGTGCACTAACGACCGCGCAGCCGTTTGCGCGCGGCGGCAGATCCCTCATAGATACGATCGCGCGGATGATGCTCGCGGTAGCTGCGCTTGACGTGCTGCTGGTCCATCTCCGCGTAGATCTGCGTCGTCTGGATGCTCTCGTGGCCTAAGAAGTCTTTGATCGTCATGAGATCCACGCCGCTCTTGTGCAGATGCGTGGCGACCGAATGGCGCATGGTATGCGGCGTGATCTTGCCTTCCAGGCCGCTGAGCTTCACGTAGTCCTGGAAGATGCGCCCGATCTGCTGATAGCTCAGACGCCGGCCTTGCCGGCTGACGAACAGCGCGCCGTCCTGACAGCGTGGCCGGACTTGGATATACGCCTTCAGCGCGTCGCTCGCGGCGTGGTTGAACAGCACCGTGCGCGGTTTTTCACCCTTGCCGACGACGCGGATCGTCCGGTCGGCGAAGTCGATGTCGCTGACGTTCACCCCCGCCAGCTCCGCGCGCCGCATGCCGCTTGCGTACAGCAACTCGAGCATGGCCAAATCGCGCCGCCAGCGCCACTCGGGCTGCCCGGCAGGCGGGCGGGTGCCGATCAGTGTCATCACGTCCTTGACCGGAATCGCCTTGGGAAAGCGGCGCGGCAGCCGGACGTTGGGCACGTCAACCGTGGGGTCGTCCGCGCGGTAGTTCTTTTGCTTCATGAACTGGAAAAAGCGCCGCAGCACGGCGAATTTGCGCCGCGTCGCGGCTGCATTGTAGCCGAGCGTGCCGAGGTGCATGATGAAGCGGTAGACATCGGATACGTCGGCCTTTGCGAATACCCCGCCGAACGGGCCGCGGTACGGCCAACCGTCCTGCGACCCGCCGCTTTGTACGATCGGGCGCTCTTGCAAGAACGCGCCGAAGACCTCGATGTCGCGAGCATATTCACGCACCGTGCGCGGCCCGCGTTTGAGCGTGACCACGCGCTGGACGAATTCCATCACCAGCGGGTCTTGGGGCGTCCAATCCCGTACCCGGCCGTCAGGTCTGCCCGTTGTCCTGTTGACGAGCGGTTTTGGCCTTGAGCCCACAGCCGGGGCGGCCTTGGCGCCGGCAGCCTTACGGCGTTGTTTCATCGCTACCTCAAATAGTACAAATATTCGTTTGTACTAATTCAGCGCGGATTAAGCGATTCCCCTTTTCGCAAAAAAACTGGTCGACATTGAAAAATGGGCACCATCGACGCGGTTAACTGCTGGGCTTCTTCTGCCCAGGGATTGGAGACGATCGTTTGCTGATGGGCGTGACGGTAGTAGGCGGGAAAGCTCGGATGTGGTTCCATCGGTCAGTCAGTGAGGAGAGGGCTGCCTGATCACAGCAGCGTGCCGGCATCACCGGGTCCAAGCAACAGCTTACGCAACGAGGCGATCGGCGGTGCGCCGTGCGCCAGCAGTTCGTCGTGGAAGTGCGCGAGGGTGTAGCGCGCACCCATCTTCTGCCGGTAATCGGCGCGCAGCTTGAGCAGCATGAGTTTCCCCCACGTGTAATGCCCGTACAGAGGGTCGGTCGTACCGCGCACGGCTTCGGCCATGGCGACCGCGCGCGATGCTGACCCGTGTTGCATGAAGAAATTCGCCGCCTGCTGCACCGTCATGCCCTGCGTGTGCTCCTTGATGCCGACGATCAAGCGGCAGTCACGCAGGATGGCCTCCTGCGCCTGCGCCATGCGGACCTTGGGATCCCCGTGTTCCAGGCCTTGCTCGACCATCATCTGCTCGCCGTAGTGCGCCCAGCCTTCGCCGAAGGCCGGGTTCCACTCGATCTGACGGATGAGGCTGAGCCGCGCGTGTTTGCTGAAAAGATATTGCGTGAAATGCCCGGGATAGATCTCGTGCGCCGAGACGATCAACAGCGCATGCCGGTTGAACTCGCTCAAGTAAGCGTCCATTTCTTGGCGGTTCAAATGTTTGGGGACCGTCACGTTGTACAGCGTCTCGGTTGCGACCCGTTCCAGCGGTCCTGGAGCGTCAAAGGAAGCCTCTGTGGTGCTGGCCTCAAATTCCGGCGTGCGAACGACGCGTGCGGCCGCTCCCGGCGGTATATCGAGGATATGGCGCTGCTGGATAAATCCCAACAGGTCGTTGAGCTGCGCTTGGGCAGACGGCAAGAGCCCGCGCGCGGTTGCATGGTCCTGTCCGAGCCGCGCATACGCTTGGGCCGGGCTGGCGCTGGGTCGAGCCGGCGTGCGGCGGCCTGCAGGTTCGCAGTGTCGCGCGCGAGCGCGGCCCGTCCAGCCGCCAGCAGGGTGGCGATGGGCACCGCCTGCGCGTTTTCCAAGGAAGCCAGGTATTGATAGTGTTCGGCGCCGAGCGCATAAGGGCCGCGTGCCTGCGGAACGACTTGCGCGCGTACAAACCTCCCGTACGCGCGGACCGCTTCGATCGCCGCCGCATTGCTCGCCCTGAAGCGCCTGAGGAGTGCCGCATCTCGAACGCCGGGGAATGCTTTCGGTAAGTCGTTCTCAAGGAAGCTCGCGGTTCCGTCGATATTGGTGGCTGCATACGAAGCGACGATCGGCGCGACACGCGCTGCGTTCAGATTGTCTTCCGCCTGCGCGAAGACGGCGGGGATTTTCTGCTCTCGCTGGATGACCAGCTGCAGCCGTGCGGCTT
>JALYZS010000317.1 GCA_030948745.1 Vulcanimicrobiota bacterium
CGCCTCGACATCGTTCACGCGCGCGCCGTCGAACGCAATGTCACCGGCGCTCGGGTTGTAGATGCCGGCGAGCATCAGCAGGGTCGTCGTCTTGCCGCACCCGGAGGGACCGAGCACCGCGACGAACGCGCCGTCGTCGATCTTGAGATCGATGCGCTCGACCGCGGTCGCGCCGATCCACTGCTTCTTAACATTCGTCAACTCAATGCGCGCCATCGTTCACCCCCGGATACCGCCGATCGTCATCTGTGTCAGATACTTCTGGCAGAAGACGTAGAGAAGAAGGCTGGGCAGGACGTAGAAGACCGACACGGCGGCGACGATGCCGTAATCGACCCCCATGATGTCGTCCGACACCCAGAACAGATACAGGCTCATCACCCAGTTCGTGTTCTCGATGAGCATCGTCCGCACGAAGATGTACTCCTCCCAGGCGCGGATGAACGCAAACACGCCCACCGCGATCAAGCCGACCTTCACCTGAGGCAGCACGACCAGGAGAAACGCCTGGCGGCGCGACGCGCCGTCGGTCATCGCGCTCATCTCGATGTCCCAGGGCACACCGTCGAAGAAGCCCTTGAGCACGAACACGTAGAACGGCAGCTCGATCGTGGCGAGCACGAGCATCACTCCCGGAATCGTGTCGAGCAGGTGCACCCAGTGCAGGATCAGGAAGATCGGAATGATCAGCGTCATCGCCGGAAAGGCGTGCAGCACGAGCATCCCCTGCAGGAAGGCTTCGCGCCCGCGGAAGGCGAAGCGCGAGATGTAATAAGCGGCGAGCGAGGCGACGACAAGAATGATCGCCGTCTGCGACAGCGCCAGGACGAGCGAATTGCGGAACGCGATCCACACCGAAGGAAACTGGCCACCGGCGGTCGCCTTCGAGCGGATCTCCTCGATGATGTTGGTGCGCCACAGGAAGCGGTAGTTGCCGACGTGCAGCTCGCTGCCGACCAGCGCCGCGAGCAGAGCGCCAGTCGCGATGAGCAGGATCGCGCCCGCCGCCATCCGCACTCGCGGCGACGGGGTGAGGAGGTGGATTGCGCTGTAGATCAGCACCGCGGGAACGATGACCGCGCAGGCGGTCCACAGCACATCGGACGCGACGCCGCCGCTGCGCGCGGTAAACGAGATCACGACCATCCAGAAGTACGGCAGGATGATCGGTATCGATACCGCAAGCAGGAACGCGAGCAACGCCGACTGTCCCGCGGCGCGCTTGAATTGCGCGCGCCTGGCGAGCGCCGGCCAGTCGGGCCGCGCAGGCGAAAGAGATTTTTCGAGCGCCGCTGTGGCCATCAATGCACCTCGATCCGCGGCGCTTGCAGCAGCCGCCGCATGTCCATCAGGCGCCACATGGCGAGCGCTGCGACTACGCCGATCACGATGAGGATGAGCGAGAGCGCGGCACCGTAGGCGTACTGGCCATTCTCGAACGCGCGCCGGTACGCGTAGAGCGAGAACACCGTCGTGTCGTAGAACGGGCCGCCACCGGTGATGAGCAGGATGTACTCGAAGCTCACCAGCAGCGAGAGCGTCTGATGGATCGTCATATACGAGATCGGCCAGCGCAACGCGGGAAAGATGATGTGGCGAACGATGGCGAGCGATCCTGCGCCATCAGCGCGCGCGGCGTGGAACAGATGCTCCGGAATCGAGCGAATGGCCGAGGTGAAGATGATCATGCCCAGTGAAGCGCCGATGAAGCCGTTGGCGATGATGATGACCAGCAGCGGGTGATTGTTGCGCAGGTCGATCGGCGCCATACCCAACACGTGGACGAGGATCTGGTTGAGCAGCCCGCGCTCGTTGGGATCGATCACCCAGAGCCAGAGCAACGCGTAGACGACTGACGGGCTCATCCGCGGCAGCAGCCAGACGGCGCGGAAGAACGCGCCCATGCCCTTCGGCACGGCCGTCGTCGTGAGCGCGAGCAGCAGCGCGAAAGTCACGTTGAAGATGCCGAGCGTGGTGATGACGAACACCGCGGTGATACCCAGCGAGGCGAGCAGCCGCGAGTCGCGCGTCAGCATGCGCTGGAAGTTGTCCAGCGTCAGCATCGTCACGGCGAGCGTGCGATCCATGTCCGTGAACGCGAGCACGAGATCGACGATGACCGGCGCGATGAAGAAGCAGGCGAGCAGCAGGATCGCCGGCCCCAGGAAGAGCGCGAAGTTGGCGCGCTGGCGGCGGAGTTGCGCTCGGGCGAAGTCGGGCATGGCGATCGGTGAGAATCGTCGACCCGGCTTATTTTGGTAACTGAGCCGGGGCCCAAGTTGTGCTTTCGAACTTGGATCCCGGCCTGCGCCGGGATGACGAAACTCCGCGTTAGTTACGTATCACGACGTCCTTGCCCAATTCGTTCTCCATCTCCCCGACGACGAAGTCGGTCGCCGCCTGCGCGTTGAGCCGTCCGGTCTCGATGCCCTGGATGCCCTTGAAGATGATGGAGTTGTACTGACCGATCTTGGGATGATTGGGCATGAAGCTCGCGTACTTCAGCATCGGCGTCGCCGCGACGAGAGCCCAGCCCTTCTCGACGACTTCGGGCATCGACTGCTGGCCGTAATTGATCGGCGTGTGATTGGTCGTCACCGCGTGGCGAGTGTTGGGAACCGGCTGGCTGGCGAGCGCGACGATATACGCTGCGAGCTCCTTGTTCTTCGACTTGGCCGAGACCGCGTAGACGATCGGATGCGACAAGTTGGCGGGCTTGCCGCCCTTCTTGCCCGCCGGCGCGTTGATCCAGGTGTACTTCTTGAGGTAATCGTCCTTGCCGCCGAGCTTCAAGGCCTTCATCTGATCGGTGACGCGCCACACGCCGTGAAAGAAGACCAGCGACTCTTCGCCACCCATCGCCGCCTGCTCGATCGCATCCCACGACATTGCGGTGTTGGTCGGCGAGAGCGCCTTCTTGTCGACGCAATACTTCACCCAGGTGTAGAAATCCTTCAGCGCCGCCTTCGAGATCTGAAGCTTGGCCGCGGCCTTGTCGTAGGACTCGAGCCCGAAGGTTTCGGTCAGCATCTGAAAATCGGGTCCCGCGTTGGGCCGATGCAGAATGCCGTACTTGACGACGCCCTTCTGGACTGCCTGGCCGGCGAGGTCGCACAGGTCGTACTCGGTGAATTCGCCCGCCTCGACCTTGGCCGGCAACGCCGCGATATCCTTGTCGCTCCTGCCGAGCTTGCGCAGCTTGTCGTTGTTGAGAAAGAACATGCGCACTTCGGAGTCCTGCGGGACGCCGTAACGCGCGCCCTTGTACGTCACGGACTGCCACAGCGGGCCGATGATGTCGCCGTAGAGCTCGGGGTTCTTCCCGATGTGGTCCTCCAGATTCATCGCGTAGCCGGCCTCCGCAAATGCGCCGGTCCACTCGTGCGCCAGCACGAAGATATCCGGACCCTTGTCGACCGCGAACGCCTTCAACAGATCGAGGGCGTCGTCGTCGTAGCCCTTGGCGTTGGTTTCGTTGAGCTCGATCTTCACGCGTTTGTCGCTGCCGGCCGCCGTGAGCATCTTGTTCATCGTGTCGCCGGCGGAGACGATATTGCCGGCGCGCAGCGGACCGGAACGATCGGCGCGCGACCACACCTTGATCACCACGTCATCTGCAAACGCGCTTTGAGCGGCGCAGAACAATGCTCCGGCGAGCGTACCGGCAATCGCAAGCTTCCAGTTCATGAGATTCCTCCTCCTTTGTAGTCGGCGCGAGCGCGCCGGTGAATTCGCTGCTTCGTCAGGTTTTTTCTTGGCGGCATGATTGCGAACGCCCAGCGAGGCGCTCCTCGTCGGTCCGGCGTCCCGCCACACCCGGGCGTGCGCAATGCATGTCGATGATGCGTCGCAATACGGCGGGCGTATTGGTGCAGATCGCGTCGGGCCCGAGCGCCACCAGTT
>JALYZS010000343.1 GCA_030948745.1 Vulcanimicrobiota bacterium
GCGCCGGTGAGTATATCTTCAAGCCCCACGTGGATGTCGTAGCGCAGATCGGAACCGCGCGCAGGGCCGGCATGGCGGCCCATCCCGCCACCGAAAAAGAAATCGAAGATGTCGTTGAAGCCCTCGCCCGGCGCACCCGTGTTCGGACCCATCTGGCCGTCCAAGCTGCCGAAGCGATCGTAATGCGCTCGCTTCTTGGCGTCCGACAGCACCGCGTAGGCCTCATTGATATCCTTGAAATGGGACTCTGCGCGAAGCTTGTCCTGATCGCTTGTGACATCGGGGTGATGGCGGCGCGC
Organism: Vulcanimicrobiota bacterium; assembly: GCA_030948745.1. Lineage (GTDB taxonomy): Bacteria > Vulcanimicrobiota > Vulcanimicrobiia > Eremiobacterales > Eremiobacteraceae > JALYZS01. The sequence goes on from JALYZS010000343.1 coordinate 300, forward strand.
CAGATTCCGATAGGCGCGCTTGATGTCATCATCCGAAGCGTTACGCGGTACGCCCAGCGTCGCGTAGTAATTTTTGGCCGGCACGCCGCTCCTTAGTTCCGCGCCGCGTCTTGCGGCTCGCCGTGGAACAGGGCGTTGAGATTGTCCGCCATGCAATTCATCAACGCGATCAGGCGCGCGTATTGCATCCGGCGCGGTCCGAGGATGCCGACCGCTCCGGCGTTGCGATCACCCACCCGGTACGGTATCGTCACCACACTGCACTCGCTCATGTCGGCGATCGGAAGCTCTCTGCCGATGCTCACCTGGGGGCCCTGCGCGCTGAGCGCGCCATGCAGCAATTGATACAGCGTCTGCTGCTCTTCGAGCAGGTCGAGGATGGCGCGCAACTTGCGCAGATCGCGGAACTCCTGCTGGTCGAGCAGGTTATGCGCGCCCCCGGTGAACAGCCGGCGCTCGACGTCCGTCGCGGAGTGCTCCGCGAAGATGCTGGCGACTGCGTGCAGCAGATCCTGCGGGATCGGCGTCTCACGCGCCAAGGACGACAACGTGTCGAGCGTGATCGCGCTCAGCGCCGAGCCTTGCAGATGATCGTTGAAATTGTTGGCAGCGCGCAACAGCATCTCAGGCGTCAGCTCGTGCTCCACATCGATCGAGGCTTGCGCGGCGAGCCCGAGGTTCGTCACGAGCACGACGTGCGCCGCTGACGAGCTCAGCCAGATGATCTCGATATGGCGGAAGACCTGACTGCTGAGCCGTGGCGCGATGGCAAATGCGATGTTGCGGGTGAGGCCCGACAGCACGCGCGAGGCGTGATCGACCACGCTATCCAGCTGGTGGCTCGCGCGGTGCACCTCCGCCCGGATGCGTTCGCGCTCTTCCGCGCTCAACGACTCGGGCAGCATGAGCCGGTCGACATAGTAGCGGTAGCCGCGGTCGGAAGGGATGCGGCCCGCCGAGGTGTGCGGCTGGTCCAGGTAACCATCTTCGTCGAGACTCGCAAGCTCCGCGCGGACCGTCGCCGGGCTGATGCCGAGGTTGTACTTCTGGGTCAGCGTCGCCGAGCCGACGGGCTCGCCGGTGGCGATGTACTCATAGACGACCGTCCCCAAGATGGAAGTCTTGCGGCGGTCCAGCGCCGGTTCAATGGGCTTTGAGGGCGCTTTTGCTTTCGCTCGTCTCGGCGGTTTGTTCGGTCGTCTTGTCATATTAGCACTCGGACATGTCGACTGCCAAATTGGCATTACGCCGGACGGTCACCACGTCCCTTGTCCAGAACGATGTGGCGGCTTCAGGTCAGAGCGGGCGCGGCTGTCTTCCATTATAAGGGGCATCGGTTGAGCGCAACGGTCGATCCAGCGAAAGTCGCACTCGTCACAGGCAGCGCGAGCGGTCTCATGCGCGGCGTCTGCATCGCGTTGGCTCGGCGTGGCTATTCCATCGGCGCGAATTTTCGTGCGCCGCGCCTGAACTGCGACGAGACGCTGCAAGCGGTCCGCGCTGCAGCGCCGCACGCGCGCGCCGAGGCGTTCGAGGCTGACGTGTCCGATGCGAAGGCGGCCACGCATCTGGTCCACAGCGTTCACGACACGCTCGGCGGCCCCCACGTGCTCGTGTGCGGCGCCGGTCCGATGATCGTCAAAGACGCCATCACGTCGTCCCTGCAAGACTACGAAACGATGCTGCATGGCAACGTGGGATCGGTCTTCTTCACCGTCACGGCCGCGCTGCCCGCGATGCGCGAGCAGCACTTCGGACGGATCATCACGTTCGGTATGACGGGCAGCGACAGCGCGATGGGATTTCGCCACCTCAGCTTGTATGCCGCCGCCAAAGCCGCCGTCGTCGCGTTCACGCGCTCGCTGGCGCTCGAGGAAGCGCAGCACGGGATCACCTGCAACGCGATCGATGTCGGTGACATCCGCGACAAAGAGGCGCAACGCAGTGACGCGCTGGAGCGGCGTGACTATCGCAACCCCACCATGCGCCCCGGCAGCTGGGAAGACGTGGGCGATGCGGTCGCATACCTCGCGAGCGCAGAGGCCTCGTTCGTCAACGGCAGCGTGTTGACGGTGAACGGCGGCTGGCAAGGATTTTTCGCCGAGTATTCGCGCTGGCCGTAAGCACACGGCATTCCCTTCACGCGCAGTGCAGCGG
>JALYZS010000357.1 GCA_030948745.1 Vulcanimicrobiota bacterium
GCTCACACGGGTGGAGATCCGTTCGGGCCATCGCGTCGCCCTCATTGCGGTGGACGGGCAGGGCCGCATCGACCTCACCAAAGATCTGCAAGACAAAGGCTTCAAGACCACGTCGATGAGCTTCACCGGCACAGCCGAGTTCGACCTCACCGACGGCGTGCCGCTCAGGCAGCACTATAGCGGACACGCCCTGTGGTCGGCGCGCATCATGGGCGCTCGCGTCGGCATCGTGGTCGATGAGACGTACGACGCACAGCCATGGCTGCTGAAACATCAGGGTTGAACGTCGCGCGCGATCCGGCCGCAAGCGAAGCGCTGCAGGCTAGCCTCATGCGAGCGCTCGAAGCGACGGGATTGACGGAATGCGCGAGCGCATCCCTCGTCGATCTGGACGCCAACCGGTCCGCCGGCTGGCGCAGTCAGCAGAACATCTATCCCGCCAGCGTCATAAAGGTCGCGATCATGGCGGAAACATTCCATCAGTACTCGTCCGGCCGGCTGGAACTCGAGGCGCCGGTGGTCGTGGCGGACGCCAATCAGACGACGACCGATGCTCCAACACCTTTCAAGAGCGGCTACCGCACGACGATCAGCGAGCTGGTGGAGTATATGATCGCTTTCTCCGATAACATCGCCACCAATCAACTGATGGATGTGCTGCGCAGAGAGCGGGTGACCGAATACATGCGCTCGCTCGGGCTGGCCACCTTTCTGCTGGGGCGTAAGCTATCCGGATCTGAACCGCTCATCGTCGATTCCGAGGTCATCGGCATGAACCGCATGCCCGCAGGTGAGATCGCACGTCTGCTGTGCTTGATCGCTCGGGATGAGCTGCCGGGCGCGGCCGAGCAACGCGCGATCTTGGCACGCTGCGTTCATAACGACAAACTGGCCGCAGGCCTTGCGAAGGACGATGTCTTCATGCACAAGACCGGCGAGACGAGCGACGTGAGCCACGATGCCGGCATCCTCACGACAGCCGATGATCGACATTTCGTGATCGTGCTCTACACGCAGGTCACCCCCAACCCCGATGGCTCCGACGCGGCGCATGCCAACCCCGCGATGGCGCGTTGCATGCGCAGCCTGCGTGCCGAACTGTGAGTTTGGCGATCGATCTCAGCGGGCGCGTCGCCTTCGTCTCCGGCGGCTCAAGCGGGATCGGCGCCGCGACCGTTCGCACGCTGCACGCCGCCGGCGCCTCGGTCTTCTTCACCTACTTGCGCCATGAGCAGCGTGCTCAGAGCCTGGCCCAGGAGCTGGGATCGCGCGTCGCCTACATACGCTGCGATACCGCCGTTGCGGAAGCGCTGCCCGACATCATCGCCGCGTGCGTGCGCGCGTTCGGCAGGCTCGACATCTTGGTCAACAACGCCGCGGGGTTCGCCGAAAATCCCTTCGCTGGCGACGACTATGCGGCATGGCAAGCCGGTTGGCGCAAGACCTTCGACAGCAACCTGTTCGGCGCCGCGAACCTCGCCTGGCTGGCGATGCGTCAGATGCGCAAGCAAGGCGACGGGGGACGCATCATCAACGTGACGTCGCGCGCCGCCCACCGCGGCGAGCTGACGTTCGCTGATTACGGGGCGAGCAAAGCAGCGCTGGGCAACTTCACAAAGTCGATCGCGCGCGCGTGCGCGCATGAAGGCATCACCGCGCTTGCGGTCGCGCCGGGTTGGATCGACACCGACATGGCGGCAGACGATCTGCGCGCTCGGCGGGCAGCGATCGAGGCCGAAATCCCGCTGGGCTACGTCGCACAGCCGGAAGAGGTCGCGAGCATCATCGCGTTTGCGGCCTCGCCGCTGGCGACGTATGCGAACGGCGCGACAATTGACGTGAACGGCGCCTCCTACGTGCGTTAAGACACGCCCGCCCGCCAGGGCGCTTTGGAGGGGCCGCGGAAGCACAAATCCGATGCCGCAGACATTGGTCAACGTCGTGCTGCCCGCGATGGGCGAATCCGTCACCGAAGGCTCTGTCACCAGTTGGCGCAAGAAGCCCGGCGAACGCGTCGAGGCGGGCGAACCGCTCGTCGACGTGACGACCGATAAGGTCGACGTCGAGGTCCCCGCAACCGCGTCCGGCACGCTCACGCGCATCCTGGTGGAAGAAGGTAAGACCGTGGCCGTCGGGGCGCCGCTGGCTGAGATCGACACGGCCGGCCAGGCGATGGAGGGAGCGACGCCCGCGCGCCCGCTTGCGCCAGCCGCCGCTGCGCCCGCAGCTGCGACCCCGCAGGCCCCGGCACCGACTCCGGCGCCGCCGGATTCCGAAGTCGCGCTGCCGGATCCAAGGTCGTATGCGGAACCGCCGCCGCTTGCGCGCCGCCGCAGCGAGTCCGGTGCCGCTCCCGCGCAGGCACCCGCGCTCGCGGCAAGCGAACCGCTGCCTGCGGACGCAAAAGCCACATCGCTGCGCGGCCCTGCGGGTTCGCTCGTCAAGCACATGGAGAACAGCCTCGGCATTCCCACGGCGACGAGCTTCCGAACATTCAACGTGGACGTCTTGGACGGCCGGCGCCGCTCCCTCAACGCAGCGCTCAAAGCCGCCGGACGCAAAGAGAAGATCTCGTTCACGCACATCATCGCGTTTGCGATCGTACGAGCGGCCGGCGCCGTGCCAGGTATCTATGCGACCTTCCGGCGCGACGGCGAGAACCTGCAACGCGTGGATCGCGGACTGCATCTCGGCCTCGCCGTCGACGTGCGCAAGCCGGATGACACCCGCATGCTCGTGGTGCCAGTCGTGCGCGATGCGGCAGGCTTGGACTTCGCCCGCTTCCACGCCGCCTACGAGAGCTTGGTCGAAAAAGCCCGCAGCGGCGATCTCTCGGCAGCCGCGTTGACCGGCGCGACGCTCACCCTGACAAACCCGGGCGGCATCGGCACGAGCGCATCGGTGCCGCGGTTGATGGCCGGACAGGGCGCGATCATCGCTGCCGGCGCGATCGGCTACCCGCCAGGCTTCGACCGCGCGGGCGAAGAGGCGCTGCGCGGGCTGCGCGTCGGCAAGATCATGACGCTCACGAGCACCTACGATCACCGCATCATCCAGGGCGCGCAATCGGGCGAGTTCCTGCGCCGCATCGAAGAGCTGCTCAACGGCGCTGACGGCTTCTACGAAACCCTTTTCACGGATCTTCAACTGACGGCGCCGGCGCAGTCGTCCGACCCGGCGGGCAAGCAGACGCAGCCATCCGCCGGGCCCGAGCCGCATGCTGCCGGCAGCGTTGCCTCCGGCGACACCGAGCTCGCGCGCGCGGGCGCCGCCGCCATGTCGCTCGTCAGCCGTTACCGCCACCACGGCGTCAACGTGGCGCACTTGGATCCGCTCAGCGACAGCGTGCCCTCGGATCGTGCGCTCGATCCGGCGACGGTCGGATTGGACGACGCCACGCTGCAAAAACTGCCCGCCAACACGCTGCGTGTGTACGCGAGCGGCAAGACCGCCGCCGACGTGCTCGCCCAGCTGCGTGATACCTATGCTTCCACCATCGCCTACGATGTGGAGCACATCAGCAATCACGAGCAGCGCTCCTGGTTGCGCCAGCAGATCGAGTCCGGCGCACATCGCAAACCGCTGTCGCGGGAGCGCAAGCTCGAACTGCTCGAACGCCTCACGCGCGTCGAGTCTTTCGAACGCTACCTGCGCAAGGCGTTCCTCGGGCAAAAGACGTTTTCGATCGAAGGCCTCGACAACATGATCCCGATGTTGGAGGAGATGCTCATCATGCTCGCCGACGAGGGCGTGGCCGAGGTCCATATGGGCATGGCGCATCGCGGCCGTCTGGCGGTCATAACGCATGTCGTCGACCGGCCGTACGAAGAGGTCCTCGCCGAATTCGAACACGCGCAGATGCGCGGCCTGGTGCACCGCGAAGGCGACGTCACGGGCGACGTCAAGTACCACCAAGGCGCCCACGGCACCTACGAAACCCATGGCACCAAGATCCGCGTGGTGCTGGCGCATAACCCAAGTCACCTCGAGGCCGTCGACAGCGTGGTCGAAGGCCAGACGCGCGCCGTCCAAACCGACCGCACCCCCAACATCGCGCAGCTCGACCTGCGCCGTGCCGCCGCCATCCTCATCCACGGCGACGCCGCGTTCAGCGCACAAGGCACGGTCGCCGAAGTCTTCAACTTCCAGTCGCTGCCCGGCTACACGACCGGCGGCACGCTGCACATCATCGCGAACAACCAGATCGGATTCACGACGCTGCCGCCGCAGGGCCGGTCGACCCGTTACGCAAGCGATCTGGCGAAAGGCTACGACGTGCCGGTCGTGCATGTGAATGCGGACGACCTCGAAGCCTGCATCGCGGCCGTACACCTGGCGGTCGAGTTCCGCCGGACCTTCCATCGCGATACGGTGATCGACCTCATCGGGTACCGGCGCTTCGGTCACAACGAGGCCGACGAGCCCGCCTACACGC
>JALYZS010000358.1 GCA_030948745.1 Vulcanimicrobiota bacterium
TTCTAGCTCCTCTGCGCGCGGTGCCCGGCGGGTCAGCGAGTCGGCGCAGGCGCGGGCGCAGGCGTAGGACTCGGCGGGGCGGCAGCTCCCGGCGCGGGCACGACGTGCGGCGTGATGGCGATGACGAGATTGGTATCTTGCCGCGTCTGAGTATAGAAACGGAAGAGCGAGCCGACAAGTGGCAGGTCGCCCAAGATCGGTATCTTCTGGACGTTGCGGATGTCCCGCTGCTGCAACAGGCCGCCGATGACGAGCGTCTGCCCGGCGAGCACGTTCACGCGCGTCTGCGCTTGGCGGGTGGAGATCTGCGGGTCGTTTTGGGTCGTGAAACCGGTCACGGATGAGACCTGGGAATAGATGTTGGCATCCACGCCGCCGTTGCCCGTGACGCGCGGCAGTATTTGCAGGTTGACGCCGACGTTGATGTACTCGACTTGGCTTGACACCGCACCCACGCCGCCGACGCCGACCGGCGTGGTCACGCGGATCGGCAGGGAGTCGCCGGTGAGGATGGATGCGGACACGCCGTCCTGGGTGAGGATCTTGGGCGCCGCGAGCACGCGCGCGTTTCCTTGGCTGACGAGCAAAAAGATATTCGCCTGGACGGCGACCGAGCCGGCGATCGCGCCCGTGGGAAGATTGTTGATGATCTGTGACTGCGTGTTGAAGACGCGCGACAGCGGGCTCGTCTCGCTTTGCTGGAAATCGACGCCGAGCGCTTTCGAACCGCTCACCGTCACCTCGATGATCTGCGTGTCGAGCAGCACGCTTTCGACCGGCACATCTATCATGCGGATGATCGCCTCGGCTTGGGCGATCTGCTCGCGCGTGCCCGAGAGGATGATCGAGTTCAAGCGACGGTCGATCGCGACGGTGTCGCTGATGCGCTGCCCCAGCGCCTGCTGATCCCCCACACCTGCGCCGGGCTGCTGGTATTGCGGAAATGGCTGAACGCCTTGGTTGAACTGTCCGGTCGAGATGCCTTGGTTGAATCCACCGGTCGGAGCGGTGCCGATCTGGCTTGGCTGCGGGTTGAACACGTTGCCCGGCGTAACGGTGCCGTTGCCGGTGAGTATCCCCACGACTTCGGAGATGTCGGCGTAATGCAGCCGCACGACTTTGGTCATCGTTGTGCCGGCGCTGGGGCTCGGCGACTCCGACGGCGCGCCGTAGGGATTGGGTTGTTGCAACCCGATCGCGCCGGGAGCGGGCGGCACGTCGATGACCACCAAACCATTCGCGCTCGACGCGCTCACGCGCGGTTGCACAGCCGAGCTCATCGAAACGGCCACGTTGAGCGCGTTGCCGAGCTGCGTGACCGAGACCATCTGGATCGGGCCGAGGTTCACCGGAATGCCGTTGGGCACGGTCGCCGCCATCACCGCACCAACGAACTGCAGGTTGAAGTTGGTCGTCGGTCCGCTGGTCGTCTGACGCATCGGTGCATTGCCGCTGAACTGCAACAGAATGCGGATGTGCCCGTTCGGGAGCTGCTGGGATTGCACATATTGCAACACCGGGACCGCAGCGACCCTGAATGGTGTGCCGCTTTGCGTGTTACGCGGCACGCCAGGCGAAGGCGCGGCGCCGGCCGGATGGCCTAGCCACAGCAATAGCGCGCAACCCAGCAACAGCGCTCTTCGCGCGTGATCGTTCAAGCGGCCCCCGTCGTGGATTTTAGGTCTCGGCGGCTTCGCGCTCCCGCGTTGTGCCGCCTTGTAGCGGCGCATCGCCGGCCTCCCGGCTGCTCACGTGATCTCCTGGGACTCCCGCGACGGCCTCCGACCCAGGGCCGTGCTGCGCTTCGGCGTTGCGCGCGCTGAACAACCAGAGGAAGTTCAACATGACGAGATTCGCCACGACGCTGGATCCGCCGTACGAGATGAAGGGCAGCGTGATGCCGGTGAGCGGAAAGAGGCCGACAACACCCCCGACGATGACCGCCACTTGAATGCCGAGCGTCGCAGCAAATCCAGCGGCCAGCAACGCCGTGAACGAATCGCGAGCGAAGAACGCGATCTGCAGACCGCGTACGACGAGCACGCCGTACAAGCACAACAACGCGAGCCCACCGAGCAACCCGAACTCCTCCGCGATCGCGGCGAATGGGTAGTCGGTCGCGGCATCCGGCACAAAACCCGGATGGCCGAGATGATAACCCGTGCCGAACAGCCCACCGGCGGCCATCGAGAAATAGGCTTGTTCCGCCTGATAGCCGTGCCCCAGCGGGTCGCTCCACGGATCCAGCCAAACGCCGATCCTCGCTTGCACGTATGGGAAATTGTGCGCCACGAGCCAGCCGCCCAGGATGAAGATGAGCGCCGATCCGACGACGAGATCCACTCGCCGCGACGCGACGTACAACATCACCAAGAAGATGCCGAGGAACAATCCGGCCAGGCCGATGTCGCGCTGCAGCACAAGACTTGCGATTGAGATGCCCCATACCAAGATCAACGGCCATAGCAAGCGCAGGTTTGCGCCGATCGCGCCGAATCGCAAAGCGGCGAGCGCCTCGCCGTTCTTGGCGAGGTATGCGGCCATGAAGAACACCATGAAGAGCTTGACCGCTTCCACCGGCTGCGCGGTGAGTGAGCCGAATTTGAACCACAGCCGAGCGCCGTTGACCTCGCTGCCGAAAAACCGCAGCAGCACGAAGAGCAGCAGCGACACGACGACCCACAGGTAGGTGACGCCGCTCAGCCGCTGA
>JALYZS010000368.1 GCA_030948745.1 Vulcanimicrobiota bacterium
CGTCGCGGTCGCGGTGGGCGACGGCGCGGGCGTCGGCGTCTCGCGCGCTGCGCGGATAGCGATGTGGATATCTTTGACCTTCGCGGGGAAATGTTTCGCGATCGAATGCACGGTGTTGCTCACCGTCGCCGGGTGCATGGCGGTGTACAGCATCGCTGGAACGACGACCGCCGCGGCGGCGACGCCGATCATCATGCCGAGCCGGCTTTTCGGTTTCGGCTCGCCGGTGGTTACGACTTTGCGCCGGAGGCGCAGATCTTGGTTTGGCACAGTGACTCCCCAGGCTGAAAGAAACCGTAAAGGGGTTGTTGGCTATAATATCGTCGTCGGGGCGCACGAACAGAATAGCGCACAACCGCCCGTGAGCGGTGTCACAGTGCCGCGGGTAGTCGCAGCGCCAGCGCGCGCAACAAGGCGACGCCGCTGGCCAAAGCCTTTTCGTTGAGGCGGAACTGGGGAGAGTGCAGCATGGCAGGCTCGCGATCGTCGTCAAAGCCCACGCCGAGCCTCAGCATACAGCCCGGCACCGCTTGTGCGAAATAGGCGAAGTCCTCTCCGCCCATCGAGGGCGCAGTGAGCTCGGTCACACCGGGCACACCTGCGGTCGTCTGCGCGATATCGCGGATCTGCTCGGTCAAGCGCGGCTGATTGATGACGGCAGGATAGCCGAGCTCGAAACTGCATTCGCAGCGTGCGCCGTGGGCCGCGCAGACTGCGCGCGCGATGCGTTCGATACGCCCGGGAACCGCTGCGCGCACATCCTCATGCAGACAGCGCATGGTGCCGCCAAGGAGCGCGTCATCCGCCACGATATTACGCCGGTAACCGGCGTTGAGCGTGCCGATGGAAAGCACGACGCTCTGCAGCGGATCCACTTCGCGGCTGCGGATGCGCTGCAGGGCGGTCACCAATTCCGCGGCGGCCGGAATGATATCCACGGCGCGATGCGGGTGCGCGGCATGACCACCGCGGCCGAGGATGCGGATCTCGAAATCATCGCATGACGCGTTCATCGGGCCGCCGCGCCAACCGATCACGCCTGCGGGCAGCAATGGCGTGACGTGCAACATCGCGGCCGCGTGCACATCGGGGTCGCGCAGCGCACCCGCCTCGATCATGGGCAACGCACCGCCCGGACCTTCCTCAGCGGGCTGGAACAAGAACTTGATCGTCCCAGCGATCGCCGCGCGTTCGCCGGCGAGGAGCACGGCGGCGCCGAGGAGCATGGCGGTGTGCGCGTCATGGCCGCAGGCATGCATCACCTCCGGCGTCTGCGACGCGAACGCTTCACCGCTGCGCTCCGTCAATGGCAGCGCGTCCATGTCCGCGCGCAATGCCAGGGTCTTGCCTGGGCGCTCGCCTTGCAGCGTGCCGATGATACCGGTGCCCGCGACGCGGCGTGTGGGGATGCCGGCGCGTGCCAGTTCGCTTTCGACCAGCGCGCTCGTGCGATGTTCCTGAAAACCGAGCTCCGGCCGGCGATGGATCTCCCGGCGCCAGGCGATGACTTGCTGCGCCACCGCCGAGAGCGCCGCACTCATGCGATGAGCGCTTGCGCCGCGGCCCGGCCTTCCGCTATGAGCCGTTCGATGTCGCTGATCTTCTTCGGCGCCTTCGCCGTGAGGATCTCACAGCCCGCGCTCGTCACGAGCGCGTCGTCTTCGATGCGCACGCTGAGGCCCCGGAAGCGGGCATCCACGTCGGGAGCATCCGGAATGTACAGACCGGGTTCGATGGTCACGACCATCCCCGGTTCGAGCGGACGCCACTGCCCGCCGACTTTGTAGTCGCCCACGTCGTGCGTATCCATGCCCAGCCAGTGGCCGATGCGATGCACCGTGAATCGTTTATGCGTCTGCTGGGTCATGTGTTCGTCGACGCTGCCTTGCAACAGGCCCAGATCGATCAAGCCGGCGACGAGCACCGCTGCGGCGCCGTTGTCGACATCGGTATTGAAGACCGCGCCCGGCTTCGTGAGCTCGATCGCGCGCAGCTGCGCTGCTAAGACGACGTCATAGACGGCGCGCTGTTCGCTCGTGAACGTGCCGTTGATGGGCCATGTGCGCGTGACGTCGCCGTTATAGTAGTCGACCTCTGCCCCGGCGTCGACCAGCACGAGCGAGCCGTCTGGAATGCGATCGCGGTTCGAGGTGTAGTGGATGACGCCCAAGTTCGGACCGCTCGCGACGATACTGGGAAATGCCGGCGACTGGGCCCCGTTGGCGGCGAACGTGTACTCGACGATGGCCTCGACCTCATATTCACG
>JALYZS010000013.1 GCA_030948745.1 Vulcanimicrobiota bacterium
GCGGCAAACGCGCGAGACATCCAAGCCAAGCTCAAGGGCATGGCGGCAAGCGGAGCGGTCGAACTGGCGGCGCAGCCGGCGGAAGAACCGATCATGCCGCTGGTCGTTGACGCCGCCGGACGCACCCGCGACGTCCCCTACACCGTCGATCTGCAAGCTCGCGATGACGTCAGCGCCGCAATCGAAAAAGGCATGAACGCTGTGCGCGAACTGGGCGCTGGCACTCCCGGCGTCATCTCGCCGCACGGAGCGTACGACGACGCGACGGCGGCATTGCTGCAAGAGCACAACCCTGCCTATGCGACATTTTCGGATCGCGTCGTCAAAGCCGTGAGCGGCGCTTCAACCGAGGCGCTGACGGCGACGAGCGCAGCAGCGCTGCGTCCTTATCTGGTCAGCACGAGTAAGACGAGCAAGTTGCCGGTCCTGTTCTGCAGCGACGCTCTTAGCACCGAACTCACCGTTGTCGCGGCCGCGGCGCCGGCGACGGTATTCGGCGATCGCGTGCGCCAAATGGCGGCTTCGGCGCGTGCCGCGCAACCGGCTGACGGCATATTGTTGCTCTGTATGGACATCAACGCCTTATCGTTGCAACGCAGCGACCGCAGCGCCGTCTTAGACCATCTCAGCAGCGTTCTGAGCAGCGGCAGCGACCTGGATGTGACCACGCCTAAGGAATACCTACGTCGTCATCCAGCGCGCCTGCAGGCGTACGGGTTTCAAGCCGCAAGCGACGTGGGAGGATTCGACCTTTGGATGGGCAGTGCGAACCAGGCGAGCCTGTGGACAACTCTTGATGATGCCCGTAAAGCGCTCCGCAGCCAGGCGGGCGGCAGGCGCAGCGAAGCACAGACCGCCCTGCTGCGCGCTGAGTCGAATCGCTGGTTCAGTGCGCTCTCGTTGCCGCAGCCCAGAGCGGCCACCGAACGCGCGCTAAGTCAGTATCGATCAGCGATTACGCAGATCTACCGTGCCGCGGATCTAGCCGTTCCGGCCGCCCTTGCGCCGGTGAAATGGGAACGGTCGACGCCCATCAGCAGCCCGAAAGCGGCCGGCAGTTAAGCACAAAACGGTGGCTGAACTGACCAAACAGATGTTCTCCACATATCCACAGGGCTTGTGGAGAAAACCACGTTGACCACCATTCCGATGGTCGTGTGCAGCGTCGGCAGCGTCGACCCGACGGCCGCCGCGGGGGTGCTTGCTGACCTCATCGTCTACGAGGCCCTAGGGGTCAGACCCGTAGCCGTGGTGGCTGCAGTATCCGCTCAGAACGGTGCTTCGGTTCGTTCGCTCTACCCGATGTCGCCGCGTGCCATCGGGGACCAGTTGCGCAGCGTCTGGCAGCAGGTGCGACCAGCCGCCGTGTGCATCGGCCTTGTGCCGCACGCTGCGGGGCTGCGAACGGTGCGACGTTTCCTCACCGCTCTTCGGCCGCGCCCGGCGATCGTGCTCGATCCGGTCTGGCGCGCGAGCAACGGCCACGAGCTTTCGGACCCTTCGGCTGTCGTGGAGCTTTTGGCATTGCTGCGCGTGGTAACGCTCGCGACTCCCAATGTCGACGAGGCGCAGCGGCTGAGCGGGCAGCGAATCAAGAACATCGCGCAGGCCCGCCGCACGGCCCTCGACCTGAGCGCTGCAGGTTGCGCCATCTTGCTCACTGGGGGACACTTGCCTGGGCCGCGCTGCACGGATCTATTGGTGAGCGACGGAGGCGTGCATGTTTTAGCAGCGCCGCGGCGCAAGCGCAGCATGCGCGGCATGGGCGGTCTCTTGTCGGCCGCGATTTGCGCGCGCCTGGCACACGGTGATGATGTTCTCAGCGCGTGCATGTCGGGCCGCGCGTTTGTGCGCCGCGCGCTCAGGTCAGCGACGGCGCTCGGTAAGGGCAAACCGCAACTGTGGTTGCCGGCGCGCGCAGGGATTGCACCGGGCCGCCGCTCAAGGCAGCGCAGGCCATAAGGGGGACAATAGTGGCGATGCAACCGCGCATGGCGTTACCCAAGACCGGACGCCGGCGGCGTATCATGGCCGGCATGCGCGCCACCGGCCGTATGCACGTCGGGCATCTGCTCGGCGCCTTGCGCAACTTCATCGCCCTCACTGAGAGCAACGATTGTTTCTACGAGGTCGCCGATTTGCACGCGCTTACGACCAAGTTCGAGCGCAGCGCAGAGATCGCGCACGACGTGCGCGAGATGGTGACCGACTGGCTCGCGTGCGGTCTGGATCCGCAGCGCTGCACCATCTATCTGCAGTCGCGCATTCCGGAGATCAGCGAATTGAACGTGCTGCTCTCCATGATCACGCCGGTCTCGTGGCTCGAGCGCGTCCCCACCTACAAGGATCAGATCGCACAGCTCGGCCAAGAGATCGCGACCTACGGGTTTCTCGGTTATCCCATCCTGCAGACGGTGGACATCGCGATCATGGGCGCGGAGGCGGTGCCGGTAGGGCAAGACCAATTGCCGCATCTGGAGATGTCGCGCGAAGTGATCCGACGCTTCAATCATCTGTACGGCAGGGTGCTCGTCGAGCCGGAACCGGTGCTTTCCACGACTCCGCTCGTCCCCGGCACCGACGGCCGCAAGATGAGCAAATCCTACGACAACAGCATCGCCCTCGGCGAGAGCGAGAGCGAAACGGCGGCGAAGGTCGCGCTCATGTACACCGATCCGACCAAGGTCCGCAAGAACGATCCCGGCCACCCTGAGACGTGCCCGGTGTTCTTCTTCCAACGCGTCTTCAACGAGTCCGCCGCCGATGACATCGCGCATCGTTGCCGCAGCGGCGCATTGGGGTGCGTCGAGAACAAGACGAACATGGCGGTGCATCTGAACGCCGCGCTGCAGCCCATCCGCGAACGGCGCCGCGAGCTCGAAGCGCGCCCACGCGCGGTGGATGAGGTTTTGGCCGAGGGCAGCCGCCGCGCGCGTGTCTTCGCGCAGACGACGCTCGCCGCCGTCAAAGCGGCGATGGGACTCGCCTAAGGTCTGTAGGCGCGGATAGCCTGTTCCATGCGATCAAGCGCGGCGCGCAAGTTCGCTTCCGAGTTTGCATATGACAGCCGCAAGAAACCCTTGCCGTGCGGCCCGAATGTCGAGCCGCCCAATACCGCCACCCCGCCTTCGTTGAGCAGATGGTTCGCGAGCGCGATGTCATCGGTCGCGACGCGCGATGCATTCGGAAACACGTAGAACGCGCCGCCCGGCATGCGGCAGGTGACGCCGGGGAGTTTGCGCAGGCCTTCCACCAAGATGTTGCGGCGGCGCAGAAACTCGTCGTGCATCGCTTGCACCGGTTCATCCGGACCTTGCAGGGCGGCGATGGCCGCGTCTTGGACAAACGTGGCCGTGCATGAGACGGTGTTCAAGATGAGCGAGGTCACCGCTTCCGCGATGTACTGCGGCATGACCGCGAAGCCCAAGCGCCAACCGGTCATCGCCCAGGCCTTTGAACAGCCGTCGATGAGGATCGTCTGCTCGGGCAGGCCAGCCAACGCGTAATAGGATGCGAACGGCGCGTCATAACAGTGGCGGTTGTAGATCTCGTCGCTGATGACCAAGAGGTCGTGCTTGCGGACGATGGCGGCGATATCACGGATGTCCTCAGGGCTCAGGATTCCGCCGGTCGGATTGTGTGGTGAGTTGAGCACGAGGATCTTGCTGCGCGGCGTGATGAGCGACTCGAGCGTGGCGATGTCGAAGCGGAAATCGCGTTCCTCCAAGAGCGGCAACGATATCGGTTTGGCATCCACGTAGGTCGTGATCGAACGGTACGCGGGATACGCAGGGTCGGGAATGATGACCTCATCGCCTGGATTAAGCAATGCCATCAACACGGCCGCGATAAGCGGCTTGGCGCCTGGTGCGACGACGACGTTCTGCGGCTTGACCGGAACGCCACGCGTGCGCGCGACCGATTCGGCCACCGCGCTGCGCAACTCGGCGATGCCGGCGGCCGGGGTGTAATGCGTGCGGTCGTTGTGGAGCGAGCGGATGGCCGCTTCCTTGATGTGCTCCGGCGTGTTGAAGTCGGGCTCGCCGATCTCAAGATGGATGATGTCGCGGCCTTGCGCTTCCAGGGCGCGCGCCCGGGCGAGCACGACGAAAGCGCTCTCGGTGCCGAGACGGCGCATGGAATCGGCGAGGGCAAAAGTCGTTGCCTGCATGCACAGCTCCTAGAGGCGGCGAGGGGACCCG
>JALYZS010000244.1 GCA_030948745.1 Vulcanimicrobiota bacterium
AAGAGTTCAGTTACCACGAGGGCATTCCGTCGGTGGGCTACATCTACTCGGGCAACTTCGGCACATGGCATTCAGCGTACGATGATCTCGCCAGCCTGAAGATCTACGATCCGCGCATGGACTATGCGGATGCAGTCGCACGCATCGGGGCGATCACCATGATGCGGCTGGCGGATGCGACCTTCCCCGACGTCAGCATGAGCGATCTGGGCAATGCGCTGCAGCGCCGGCTCAACGCTTTCGGCAACATGCGCGACCACGAGAAACGCCGCGCCGTCGTCGTCGCAACGTTGCAGCGCTGGGTGCGATTATTCCGCGGCGTCTCCGACGGCGTGCGCGACGCCGCGACGAACGCGAGTGCCGCGAACGACGAGCACGCGTTGCACGATCTGGAACGGTTCGCGCTGACGCAGCGCGCGGCGTTCTACGCGCCGCGCGGCATCCAGGGTGACCGCTGGCATCGCAGTTTGCTCTATAACGAAGACGATGCCGTCTCGCTGCTGCCATCGCTTGAGACGACCCTCGATCCGCGCTACGGGGACGCCGCGCTGCGCCAGCTGGTGGCTGCTTTCTACGCCCTGCCGCATATGGTGTACGAGACGCGCGACCGTCCTGTCGCCGCTCGGTAGCGGGCATGCCGGGCGCGCCGATCCGTGCCCTGTTCTTCGATTTGGACGATACGCTGTTGGACGATACCGAATCGAGCGAGCACGCTGCCGAGGCAGTCGTGCGGGAGCTTGCTGCGCAGCGTGGCTTGGATCCGGTTGCGGTCGCTCGCTCGTACATCGAAGCCGCGGTCGATTTCTGGGAAGAGCTCGTGCCGGGCGACCCGAAACCGCCCAGCGGCGCGATCCGCCCCTCCATCTGGCGTAAAGCACTTGCGCGCCACGGCGTGGAGGATGCGGCGCTGGCGACGAAGATCGCGCGCCGCTATGATGCCGCAAGACTCGAGCGCGTGGAGCTGTTCCCCGAGACGCTTCCGGTCTTGCACCAACTGCACGGACGCTATAAGCTTGCCATCATCACCAACGGCTTCGCCGAGACGCACGAGGCAAAGATCGCGCGCCTGGAACTGTCACGCTTCTTCGACGTGATCGTCTTAGCTGGTGAGATGCAGCTCGTGAAACCAGATCCATCGGTTTTTCGCCACGCACTCGAAGCGGCGCAAGCGAGCGCGCAGGAAAGCGTCATGGTCGGGGACCGCTACGAACGCGATATCGTCGGCGCCCACGCCGCGGGACTACGCGCCATTTGGATCAACGTCCGCAACGAGGAACTGGCGGCCGGCGCTCGAGTCCCGGAGGCCGTCATCCGGTCCATCGCGGAACTGCCCGCGGCGCTTGCGACCTTAGAGCAAGCGTCATAAAGGCAAGCGCACGGCCCCATCGCGAACATCATCCTTCCATGCGAAAATCCGGCAACGGCACGCCGTTCGACCCCATCGCAGCTCCCGTTCTGGCGATTCCGCCGCGCCACGGCTTGGACTCGATCGTCATCAAGGGCGCACGCGAACACAACCTCAAGAACATCGATCTGACGCTGCCGCGTAACCAGCTCATCGTCATCACGGGCCTGTCCGGGTCTGGGAAAAGTTCGCTCGCATTCGACACGATCTACGCCGAAGGCCAACGACGCTACGTGGAGTCGCTGTCCTCGTACGCGCGCCAATTCCTCGGCCAAATGGAAAAGCCGGACGTCGACTACATCGAGGGTCTTTCACCCGCTATCTCGATCGATCAGAAATCGACCAGCCGCAATCCGCGCTCGACCGTTGGGACCGTCACCGAGATCTATGACTACCTGCGGTTGCTGTACGCACGCACCGGGCATCCGCACTGTCCGAATTGCGGGCGGCCCATCACGCCCCAGAGCGCCGAGCAGATCGTTGACCAGATCATGGCGCTGCCGGAAGGCACCCGGCTGCAGCTGCTCGCGCCGATGGTGCGCGGCCGCAAAGGCGAGTATCAGAAGCTGTTCGAGCAGGCGATCAAAGACGGCTACGCGCGCGTGCGGGTGGACGGGCAGATCAAAGACCTGCGCGAGAAGATCACGCTCGACAAAAAGCGCAAGCACACCGTTGAGATCGTCATCGACCGCCTCATCGTCAAGCCGGATATCCGTAAACGCTTGACCGACTCGGTGGAGACGGCCCTCAAGCTCACGCAAGGTCTGCTCGTCGCGCTCGTGCAGCGGCCGGGCGCCAAAGAAGAAGAGCTGCCGTTCTCCGAAAAATTTGCCTGCATCGAGTGCGGGCTGTCGTTCGACGAGCTCTCGCCGCGCATGTTCTCGTTCAACTCGCCGTATGGCGCCTGCCCGGAGTGCACGGGGCTGGGCGCGCGCATCGAGATCGACCCGCGCCTGGTGATTCCGGACCGCAACAAGTCGATGCGCGAAGGCGCGATCGTGCCCTGGACCAAGAACCTGTCCGCGGGCATGAATCCTTTCTATGTGCAGCAAGTCGAGACGCTGCTCAAAGAAGAGGGTTACAACCTCGACACGCCCGTGAAGAAACTGCCGGCGGACCTGCTCGAGGTGGTCTTGCACGGCGCGGACGAAAAACGCGCCTTCCGCTTCCGCACCAAAGCGGGCAAGCATTGGAACTACGAGACGCAGTACAAGGGGATCATCCCCAACCTGCAACGCCGCTATGAAGAGACCTCTTCCGATTATGTGAAGGAAGAGATCGAAAAGCTCATGACGCAGGTGAAGTGCCCGGCTTGCAACGGTGCGCGTCTGAAACCGGAGTCGCTTGCGGTCACCGTGGGCGGGCTGTCGATCGCCAAGCTCACCGCCCTGCCGGTTGATCGAGCGCTCCAGTTCGTGCATGACCTCGAACTGTCGGACCGCGAAGAACAGATCGCGCGGCAGATCGTCAAGGAGCTGCGCGCACGCTTGGGTTTCTTGGTGAACGTCGGGCTCGAGTACCTCACGCTCGACCGCAGCGCGACCACGCTCTCGGGCGGCGAAGCACAGCGCATACGGCTGGCGACACAGATCGGTTCGTCCCTCGTGGGTGTGCTGTACGTGTTGGATGAACCGTCGATCGGCTTGCACCAGCGCGACAACGCCCGCCTGTTGGCGACGCTGAAGACGCTGCGCGATCTCGGCAACACGCTCATCATCGTCGAGCACGACGAGGACACGATGCGCGAGGCCGACTTCATCGTCGACATCGGGCCGGGTGCGGGCAAAGATGGCGGGCACGTCGTGGCGGCGGGCAGTATCGCCGACATCGAAGCGGCGCCGCGATCCGCCACCGGCCGTTTTCTCAAAGGCGACGACATCATCGCCATACCGAAGCGCCGGCGCGAGCCCAGGGCGATGTTGCGCATCAAAAACGCTCGCGCTCACAACCTGGCCGGCATCGACGTGGATTTTCCGCTCGGCGTGTTGTGCGCAGTCACCGGTGTGTCGGGCTCGGGCAAGTCGACGCTCGTGGATATGGTGCTGCATCGCGCGCTGACCCACTATCTGCACGGTCAGCCCCCCGATGACACGTACGGGCGCGTCATGGGGATGGAGAAACTCGACAAGACGATCATCATCGATCAGTCGCCGATCGGACGAACCCCGCGCAGCAATCCGGCCACGTACACGGGGGCGTTCGACCCCATCCGCGAGCTGTTCTCGCTGACGCCGGACGCCCGGGTGCGCGGTTACGGTCCTGGCCGGTTTTCCTTCAACGTGAAAGGCGGCCGTTGCGACACCTGCGCGGGCGATGGCATCATCAAGATCGAGATGCATTTCCTGCCCGACGTGTATGTCGTGTGCGAAGCCTGCAAAGGCAAGCGGTATAACCAGCAGACCTTGGAAGTGAAGTACAAGGGCAAGTCCATCGCCGATGTGCTGGAGATGCGCGTCGACGAGGCAGCCGATTTCTTCGCGAACACCCCGCGCGTGCACAACAAGCTGGGGACGATTTGCGAGGTCGGCCTGGGCTACATCCGCATGGGCCAACCAGCCACGACGCTGTCGGGCGGCGAGGCGCAACGCGTCAAGCTTGCGACCGAGCTGTCGCGGCGCGGCACCGGCCGGACGTTCTATATCTTGGACGAGCCGACCACCGGTCTGCACTTCGCCGACATCGCGCAACTGTTGCAAGTGCTGCAGCGTTTGGTGGAGGGCGGGAACACCGTGCTCGTCATCGAGCAC
>JALYZS010000089.1 GCA_030948745.1 Vulcanimicrobiota bacterium
TGAAGTGCCCGAGGCGATCCGCAAGGGCGTCGAGGACGCACGCCGCTCGCTCATCACCATCCCCATGGTCGGCCGCACGATACCGCATCCCATTGAATCGCACGTCGGCTCTGGCCGCGTGCTCATGAAACCGGCCAGCAAAGGCACGGGCGTCATCGCCGGCGGGGCCATGCGCGCGGTGCTCGAGCTGGGCGGCGTGCACGACATCCTGACCAAATCGCTGGGATCCAACAATCCCATCAACGTCATCCAGGCGACGGTCGCCGGGCTCAAGTCGCTGCGCACGGTCGAGACCGTCGCCGCGATGCGCGGCAAGACCGTCGACGAGATATTAGGGAGAACCACGAACGGTGAAGCTGTCGGATCTTAAGCCCAAGCACGGCTCGACGAGCAAGCGCGTCCGCATCGGTCGGGGGCATGGCAGCGGCATGGTCAAGACCGGCGGCGAGGGCGGTAAAGGCCAGACCGTCCGTTCGGGCGGCGGCAAAGGACCGAATTTCGAAGGCGGTCAGACGCCCTGGGCACGCCGCCTCCCGCAGCGTCGCGGCGTGTCGCAAAAGGCGCGCTCGACGAAGATCTTCCGCACCGAGTACGCGGTCATCAATCTGGTCGACCTCAGCGGCTGGAAAAGCGATGACATCGTGACGCCGGAATCGCTCGTCGCCGCGGGCTTGGTCTCCAAGCTCAAGGACGGCGTGAAGATCCTCGGCGCCGGGGATGCGCCCCAGGGCTTGCATTTCCGTGACGTGGTGTTCTCTACGCCCGCCCGCACGAAACTCGAAGCGGCCGGCGCGGTCTTTGAGGAGTAGCGCGCGGCGATGAACATCTGGCGCAACCTCGCCAATGCGATCGTGGTCCCGGAGATCCGAAACCGCGTCATGTTCGTGTTTGGCGCGTTCGCGGTGTTCGTCGTCATGGTGTACGTGCAGATACCTTATGTCAACATCAAGGCCTGGCAGAGCATCCTGCAGGGCGGCGCGTTCTTCAACTTTTTGGGCTTTCTGTCGGGCGGCGCGCTGCAGCGCTTCTCGGTGATCGCCATGGGCATCACGCCCTACATCAACGCGAGCATCATCATGCAGCTGTTGACGGTCGTCTTCCCCAACATCAAGGAGCTCATGCAGCACGGCGGCGAGCAAGGCCGCCGGCAAGTCGGCTTGTATACGCGCTGGCTCACGGTCGGCCTGGCCATCGTGCAGGCCACGACCATGGTCGTCGCGCTCAACCGCGCCAACGTCTTCGAACGCCACGACGTGTTCTATCTCGTGATGGTGGTGCTCACGCTCACCGCCGGCACCGTCTGGCTCATGTGGCTGGGCGAACAGATGACCGACAAGGGCATCGGCAACGGCGTGTCCCTCATCATCTTCGTGGGCATCATCTTGCGCTATCCAGTCTACTTCTCGCAGACCTTGCAGCTGGGCGAGAAGGGCGGCCTGAACGTCTTCAGCCTGGTCATCTTCGGCATCATCGCGATCATCTCGCTCATCTCGATCATCTTCATGTATCAAGGACAGCGCCGCGTGCCGGTGCAGTACGCCAAGCGCGTGGTGGGCCGTAAGGTGTATGGCGGCCGGAGCACCTACATCCCGCTCCGGCTCAACAACGCAGGCGTCATCTCGATCATCTTCGCGATCTCGATCCTCATGTTTCCGCAGCAATTCGCGACCTGGGCACAGCAGAGCCACGCGGCTTGGGCGCAAGGCTTTGCCCAGTTCATGGCGCTGTACTTCAACTACGGCAGCTTCCTGTACAACTTCATCTATTTCGTGCTCGTCGTCGGCTTCACGTTCTTCTATAGCCAGGTCGTCGTCAACATCATGGACATCGGCGACTCGCTGAAGAAGCAGGGCGGATTCATCCCGGGCATCCGTCCGGGCAAGCCCACCACCGACTACTTGCAGAAGATCCTCAGCCGCATCACAACGGTGGCGGCCATCTACTTAGGCATCCTCGCCGTGCTCCCCAACGTCACGCAAAGCCTGACACACATCACGACGTTCTATCTCGGCAGCACGTCGCTGCTCATCGTCGTCGGCGTCGCGCTCGACACGATGACGCAGATCGAGGCGCGCCTGGCTATGCGGGATTATCGAGGATTCATCAAGCAGTGAGCGACCGCCAACTCCGTCTCATCCTGGTCGGACCGCCGGGCGTCGGCAAGGGCACGCAGGGACGGCTGCTTTCGCGCCGTTTCAGCATCCCCGAGATCGCGACCGGCGACATCTTCCGCAATGCGATGAAAGAGTGCACGCCGATGGGGCTTGCCGCCAAGCCCTATCTGGACAGCGGCAACCTCGTCCCTGACGACGTCACGATCGGTCTCATCGAGGAACGCCTGAAGGCGCCGGATGCTGCCAAGGGTTTCATCCTGGATGGTTTTCCGCGCACCGCTCAGCAGGCGACCGCGCTGGATGCGCTCGTGCACAAAAGCGGCCAGAAGCTCAATGCGGTGCTCGAGATCAAAGTGGGCGGGGAAGAACTCGTCCGCCGCCTCACCGGACGGCGGCTGTGTGCGGTGTGTCAGACACCCTACCATCTGCAGTCGGCGCCCACGAAAACGGCCGGCGTGTGCGACCGTTGCGGTGGACCGCTGGTCTCGCGCAGCGACGACGACGAGGCGACCGTGCTCACGCGGCTGGCGGAGTACGAGCGCAAGACCGCGCCGCTCGCAGAGTACTATCGCGCCGCAGGGCTGCTCAAAGAGATCGATGGCAACGCAAGCGTCGATCAGGTCTTCCAGCGCGTCCTGGCAGCGGTCGGCGAACCGCAAGAGCCGGCGGCATGATCACCTGTAAGAGCAGCCGCGAGCTTGAGAAGATGCGCCGCAGCGGCCGGGTGACGGCGCAGGCCTTGCATGATTTGCGCGGCCAAGTCGCGCCCGGCATGTCGACCGCCGATATCGACCGCATCGCCGAGGCGCTCATCCGCGGACTCGGCGGCACACCCGCGTTCCTCGGCTACCATGGCTTCACGGGTTCGGTGTGCACCTCGCTCAACGACGAGATCGTCCACGGCATTCCCGGCCCGCGCCGGCTGCTCGACGGCGATCTGCTCAAGATCGACATCGGTTCGTGCGTCGACGGCTGGTACTCGGACATGGCGTGCACCGTACCTGTTGGAAATGTCACGCCTGAGGCACAGCGGCTCATCGACGTCACCGCCGAGGCGCTCGTGCGCGGCATCGAAGAGGTGCGCGCTGGTGCCCACCTGTCCAACATCGGCCATGCCGTGCAGACCTATGTCGAAGCGCAAGGCTACGCAGTCGTGCGGGCGCTCGTCGGGCATGGCATCGGCACGAACCTGCACGAAGATCCCCCGGTGCCCAACTATGGATCCCGCGGCAGCGGCCCGCTGTTGAAAGCTGGTATGGTCATGGCGATCGAGCCCATGGTCAACGCCGGGAGCTGGAAAGTCCAGACAAAACCCGATAAATGGACCGTCGTCACCGCGGACGGCCGGCTCTCGGCACATTTCGAGCACACCGTAGCCGTGACCGACAACGGCTTTGACATCTTGACACTAGACCAACGACAACCGCTGCACCAGGCGCTCAACCGCCTTGGTCGGCATGAAAAGGGAGAGGGGCTTGGCGCCACAGAGACGGCCCGGCGGTTACAAGCGTTCGGATAGGAAGAAGAAAAAAGCCGAACGTGCCGAAACTATAGGGTCCACCAAAGAAGAGGCTATCGAAGTAGAAGGCACGGTGGTCGAACCGCTGCCCAATGCTTTCTTTCGCGTGGAGCTCAGCAATGGGCACCGCGTGCTCGCCCGCGTGTCCGGAAAGATCCGGATGAACTTCATCCGCATCCTGCCCGGCGATCGCGTGCTCGTGGAACTCTCGCCCTACGACCTGACCCAAGGGCGCATCACCTACCGCTACAAGTAAGGACTCATGAAAGTACGACCCAGCGTCAAAAAAATTTGCGACAAGTGCAAGATCATCAAACGCGCCGGACGCACGCGCGTGATCTGCGAGAACCCCAAGCACAAACAGGCGCAGGGGTAGGAGCGACGATATGGCCCGTATAGCCGGCATCGACTTACCGCGCGAGAAGCGCGTCGAGGTCGCCTTGACCTACATCTTCGGCATCGGACGCCCAACGGCGGTGAAGCTGCTGTCCTCCACGCGCGTCAACCCGGACACGCGGGTGAAGGATCTCACCGACGAAGACATCCAGCGGCTGCGCGAGCAGATCGAGAAGAATCTCAAGGTGGAGGGCGATCTGCGCCGCGAGGTCTCGAGCGCCATCAAACGGCTCATGGACATCGGCTGCTACCGTGGCCTGCGGCATCGCCGCGGGCTGCCCGTGCGCGGTCAACGCACGAAGACGAACTCACGCACCCGCAAAGGTCCCAAGAAGACCGTCGCCGGGAAGAAGAAAGCCAAGGGTCCCGGACTTGGCAAATAAGGAATCACGCTAGCATGGCAATCGCAAAAAAGGCACGGCCGCGCAAACGGAAAGAGGCCAAACACGTCTCGCAGGGGATCGCGCACATCCACTCGAGCTTCAACAACACCATCGTCTCCATCACGGACACGACCGGCGGCGCCATCGCGTGGGCAAGCGCGGGCAACATGGGCTTCAAGGGCAGCAAGAAGTCCACGCCGTTCGCGGCGCAGATGGCGGCTGAGAGCGCCGCGCGCAAATCGATGGAGCACGGCATGAAGCAGGTCGAGGTCTACGTCAAGGGCCCGGGCGCGGGGCGCGAGGCTGCGATCCGTGCGCTGCAAGCCGCCGGGTTGGAGATCGTGCTCATCAAAGACGTCACGCCGATCCCGCACAACGGCTGCCGTCCGCCGAAGCGGCGCAGAGTCTAAGGAGGATATGGTTTAAGCCATGGCTCGTTACACAGGCCCGGTCTGCCGCATGTGCCGGCGCGAAAGCGCGAGCGGTGCCAAGCCAGGCGAAAAGGTGAAGCTGTTTTTGAAAGGTGAGCGCTGCTTGTCGAAAAAGTGCGCGGTCGAACGTCGCACGGCGGCCCCTGGTCAAAAAGCCAACACCAAGAACCGCCCCAAAGTCTCAGAGTTCGGGCGCCAGCTGCGCGAGAAGCAGAAGATGCGGCGCATCTATGGCG
>JALYZS010000120.1 GCA_030948745.1 Vulcanimicrobiota bacterium
TCGCTGAGCTTCATCGTGGAGTAGAAGGGGTTCTCGAAACGCGGTTGCATGATGATCTCCCACGTGCCGTTGGTCACCTGCTCGACCGGCATGTATGGGGTCGGCGGGTTTGTGGGCGAGGGTGAGGGAGAAGGAGCGGGTTTGGCCAGCGCACGCTGGGTGACCGGCGAGGAAAAGACGAGCATGATGATGACTGCCGCAGCAAGCACGCGCAAAAGGTTGGCCATGGACGGTCGACTCCTCCGGGGATGCTTTCATGCACCGCAAGGCTAATTGTACGACTTGTGGGGCGATGTCCCTGGCAACCGGGCGGACGGGGTTAGACAACGCTGCAGATTTCCTCGTGCATCATCTTCAGCGACGGGGGCGCGCGCGGGAACCCTGGGCCGGCGGCCGCAGGCGGGGTGATCGTCGCGACCGATGGTTCGATCACCGAGGAGGTGAGCGAATACCTCGGCGTCGCGACGAACAACGTCGCCGAATACAAGGCGCTGATCTTGGCCGTGAGGCGCGCTCTTGCGATGGGATTCAAGAGCGCCGAGGTCAAGCTCGATTCCGAGCTCGTCGTGCGACAGCTCAGCGGCGAGTACCGGGTGAAAGACCCCAAGATGGTCCCGCTGCATGCCATGGCCAAATCGCTTCTGCGCAGGTTTGCCGACGCAAAAGTGACACACGTACGGCGCTCGGACAATAAAAGAGCCGATGAATTAGTTAACGCCGTCCTCGACGCGCGTGCGCTGAGCCTGAAGGAAGCGAAGGAACTGTGACATGAGAGACGTCAAGGCCAATAACGGCTTCATCGTGGCGCGCGTCGATTCTTCAGGCAATGTGACCGGCGACGCTGAGGCAGGACCCATCATCGGCCGTGTGACCGCTGCCGGAGACGTGTACGATGACGATGCCGGCGTGCATCTGGTCGGTCACGTCAACGGCGATGGCGTCGTCTCGACGACGAACCGTCAGATACTTGGAAAGGTCGACGCCTGGGGACACGTGTACGATCTCTCGGGCTCCATCGCCGGGTTGGTCGAAACCGCGGTCGACGCGGGCGTGCTGCTGCTGTTGGTGACGCCGCCGGAAGTGATCGCGGCCGCCGTGCCCAAACCGGATGACAAAGGCGGCGCGCTCATGACCGAGATGCTGGAGCTGGCCGAAGAGTACAGCAAGCCGGTGGTGCGCAAGGATTACAAACCCCTGACCGACCGCGATCTCTTCATGGAGGGCCTGCCGCGGCCCAAACCCTAGGCTTGCACGGCCGCCGCGAACGCGCGGCGCGCTTGGGTCATCGCCTGGGCCGCTTCTTCGTACTGCTCCTGCGGGATGATGTAGGCCCCGGCGACACCCCGCGTGCCCGACAATTGCACTAACAGCTCAGCGGCCATCTTGATCCCCTCAGCCCGCCCGTCTGGCGCCAGCCGCATCCGTTCGCGAACCGTCTGCGGCACGTTCATGCCCGGCACTTCGTTGTGCAAGAACTCCGCGTTGCGATGACTGCGCAGCAACAAAACGCCGACCAGTATCGGGACTTTGAAGCGCGCCGCGCTGTGCAAAAACGGCGCGATCGCGTCCACATCGAAAATAGGTTGCGTCATCGCGAAGTCCGCCCCCGCTGCGACCTTCTCTTCGAATTTCGCGAGCTCTGCGGCGAGGTTCACCGCTGCTGGGTTCACGGCAACGCCGATGCGGAAGTGTGTCGCCGCCCCGATGTCGTTGCCGGCATGGTCATTGCCGTGGTTGAGCGAGCGCACGATCTCCGTCAGACCGGCGGACGTCACGTCGAACACAGACGTCGCCTTCGGGAAATCGCCGACGTTGCTCGGGTCGCCGGTCAGCGGCAAAATGCCGGTCACACCCAGTGCTGCTGCGCCTAGCAACTCGCTCTGCAGGCCGAGCAGATTTCGATCGCGGCAGGTCAAGTGAAGAATGGTCGCCAGACGCGTGGCGCGCATGATGAGATGTGCGACGGCGACGCTCGACATGCGTAGGCGTGCGGTGGGATTATCGGAGATGTCGACCGCATCCGCGCCCGCGGCTTCGAGGACCGACGCAGCGTTGACGCTGGCCGTCGCGTCGGTGC
>JALYZS010000130.1 GCA_030948745.1 Vulcanimicrobiota bacterium
GCTAGGCGTGATGATTGTCGTGGGCAGCGCAACGGCGAGTGCTCAGGACGATTTTTCCTATGCACGCCGTCTCTACCACGACAAAGCGCAATGTTCGTACTGTCACGGCTGGGCCGGCGACGGCGCGGGTGAGGGGCAGTCCAACGGCGGTGCCGCGAACCTGCGGCAAACCCGCCTCAATCGCGCGCAACTGGTGATGCTAATCCTGTGCGGCCGGCCGGGAACCGCCATGCCGCGTTTCGACGAATCAGCCTACAGCGACAAACGCTGCTACGGCATGACTGAAACGCAACTCGGATCGCGCACGCCGGCCTTGCCGCCCGGATCGACATTGCAGGCGAAGGAAGCCGAGGCCATCGCCGACTATTTGTTGGCGAAATTCGTTGGTCGCGGCGCAGCCACGCGGACCGAGTGCGAAGAGTCTTTCGGCAAGGGCGCGCGATCGTGCGGCGAATATCCCGCAAAACCGTAGTTATTTCCCCGCGCATCGAGATGTCGAATCGACACTGGCCATGTGGCTTTCGGCCACAAGGCGTCGTTCGTCGACAACGTAGATGGCACCACCCACATGGTGGGTTCCGAGAACAATGTGTACCGGGTGTAGGTCAGTCCGTTGCTGCGCGTAGTTGAGCAGAATATCGCTACCTACTCGACCTTGATGCCTGCGGTCTTGACCACCTTGGACCACTTGGCGAGATCGTCCTTGATGAACTGCCCGAGTTGCTCGGGCGTGGACGACCACACTTCGGCGCCCAGCGTGTCGAAGCGCTCCCTCACTGCATCAGATTTGAGCGACTTGACCAGAGCAGCACTCAGCTTGGCGACGATATAGCCCGCCGTTTTCGCCGGCGCGAGGATGCCCGTGAAGGTGCTCGCGTCGGCGCCAGTCACGCCGGACTCTGCCAGCGTCGGCAGATCGGGCAGGATCTTAGACCGGGTGGGACTCGCTAAAGCCAACGCCCGCGTCTTGCCGCTCTTGATGAACGCTATCGCCGCGCTCAATTGATCGAAGCCGACATCGATCTGACCACCCATCAAGTCCACAGTCGCGGGCCCCATTCCCTTGTAGGGCACGTGCGTGAGTTTCACGCCGGCGCTGATCTCGAACAGCGCCGCCGCCAGATGATTGGTCGTGCCGGTGCCGCCCGAACCGTAGGTGATATGTCCCGGCTTGGCCTTGGCGATCGCGATGAACTCCTTGATGTTGCGTGCGGGCAATCCGGGAGTGACGACGACCACGATGGGCACGTTCGACACCAGACCGATGGGCGCAAAATCGCGGACCGGGTCATATGGCAGCTTCGGATAGAGTGCCGCCAATCCGCTCGTGGACCCGGTCGAGGCGACCAGCAGCGTATAGCCGTCGGGCGATGCCTTGGCGACCAGCTCCGACCCGATCGCTCCGCCCGCGCCGGCACGATTGTCCACCACGAAGGAGACGCCGAGCGCATCGGACATAGCCGGGGCGACGATGCGGCCAGTGATATCGATGTTGCCACCCGGAGCGTAGGGAACGACTAGTCGCACGGGCCGGTTCGGATAAGCGCCGACGGGGGCTTGCGCCTGCGCGCCGACAACCACGGCCATACCGAGCATGAAGGCGCAGCCACGCAATGCATGCGAACGCGCAACTGCGGAACTATCGCTCGATGGTGACGATGACTCCATGTGAGGCTCCTCGCGGCAAGGTCGTCGAAAAAGTGCAGGCCCTTTCCGTCTCCGATGTCCCTGCTCCATTGCTCGACGTAGTTAGACAGTGGTACCACTGCACGACGACGGAAGTGCAGATGGGATTACGGCTGTTGGAATGGGGTTGATCAGTCAACGCGCCGGGCGTTTACCGGTGCCGCCTAAGCCAGCGCGAGCTGGCGGTAGCCCGCCGCTGCGACGGCGTCGCAATGGTCTCGATAGGCTGGATGGCCTCCGCTGTAGCGCATGACCCTGGGGGTTTGCTTGCCCTCGACATTGCGGGTGACGCCCGTCATCCAGGAGCCAATCTCGTTGATGAGCTGCCCCTGACCCAGCGCCAGAACGTGATCGGTCCATTCGCTGACACCGGCGGCAGTGGCTTCGATCCGGGTTAGCCCGCGCTGCATTGCGTACTGAATGACACCGGTCACCCACTCGACACTGTATTCCGCGGTGCGCGTGTAGTTGC
>JALYZS010000161.1 GCA_030948745.1 Vulcanimicrobiota bacterium
CCACGGGCCGATCGTCGATATTTTTGCGCAACAAGGCGAGACTGCGTTCCGGCGCTTCGAGTCGGCGGTCCTCACGAAACTGATGCGCGGACCTGCAGCCGTCATCGCCGTCGGGGGCGGCGCAGTGCTGGAGGAGAAAAACCGCTTCCGTCTGCGCGACAAGGGTTATATCGTCCATCTCGCCGTGCTCCCGCAAACGGTGGTGCGCCGCGTCGCTCATCGCCGCCACCGTCCGCTCCTGGGTCCGCATCCCGACAGCGTCAGCATTCAAGCCATCTTGGCCGCGCGCGAGAGCGCGTACGCTGACCATGACTTCCGCGTGCAGGTCGATCACCGCTCACCGCTCGGGGTCGCGCGCATCATCGCCCGCTGGTACAACGACCGCATGAGTGGCGTAGCCTCGTGAAACAGATCATCGACGGTCTGAGCTACCCGATCATCCTGAGCGACGACGCAGCGGGGGAAGTCGTGGCATCGCTAGCGCCAAATGCGTCGGGTGTCGCGCTCATCTACGACAGCGCGGTGCACGAACGCGCGGCCGCGCTGCGCGCTGCGCTCGAGCGCAACGGCGCCCGCGTGCAAGCCGAGCTCCCGCTCGGGATGAACGAGCGCAAGAAGAACCAGCGCACCGCGACGGCGCTCTATGACGCCTTGCTCTCTGCGGGCGCGGATCGGCGAACCGTGATCGTGGCAGTGGGCGGCGGCACGCTGACCGACGTGGCTGGGTTTGTCGCCGCGACCTATTTACGCGGCGTCGACTGGATCGCCGTGCCGACGACGCTGCTCGGCATGGTGGATGCCGCGATCGGCGGAAAGACCGGCATCGACCTGCCCCAGGGCAAGAACATGGTCGGCGCATTTTGGGAACCGGCCGCAGTCGTCGCGGACATCAGCGCGCTTGCGACGCTGCCCTTGAAGCAGCGCAGGAGCGGCCTGGCGGAGGTGGTCAAAGCCGGCGTGATCGGGGACCCGATGCTGCTCGAGACGCTGCGCCGCCATTCGCTGCGTGCCACCCCTCAGGCATGGCTGCCTCTGATCGCGGCTGCGGCTCGCGTGAAAGTCACCTGCGTGGCCTCGGACATGCGCGACTGCGGGGTGCGCGCCGCGTTGAATCTCGGACACACCGCCGGACACGCGATCGAAGCGGTTTCGCGTTATCGCATGCCCCACGGCTACGCCCTGTCGATCGGTTTGCGTGTCGCAGGCATCCTCGCTCGCGACCGAACCGGCTGGCCGCTCGCCGACCATAGCACGATGGTGCGGCGCCTGCAGCGGCTCAGGCTGCCGTTGAGCCTGCCGCCCTTTCCCATCGAGGAGCTCGTCGAGGCCATGCGCGTGGACAAGAAGCGCGCGCACGACGCCCTGCGATTCGTCCTGCCGCTGCATATCGGTGCGGTGCAAAGCGGGATCGCGGTACCGCTGGACGAGGTACGTGCGGCGCTGCGCGGCGTGCAGCAGCCGCCGGCCGAAGGAGGCTGGTGAGGATGCACGTGGGATGAGCATGGTCCAGACCGGCCGCCTCACCTTTGAGGTCGTGGTGGACGTGCAAACCGCCCAGCTGGATGAAGCCTTCACCTACGCGGCGGGCGCGGTCGGGTTGTGCATCGGGGCGCGCGTGCGCGTGCCGTTCAGGGGTCGCGTGGTCAACGGCTGGGTCGTCGCGTCTTCCTCCAATAAAGCTGTGCAAGGCGAACTCAAAGAGATCGCGGAGGTGCTTCCCGATCCGCCGATCGATGAGAAGGCCATCGCGCTGGCGGGCTGGTTGCGCCGGCGTTACGCGTGCACATACCGGGAAGCGCTGCTCGCGGTCACGCCGCGCGGCGAGGCCGAATGGCTGGATCGCTTTCGCTTCGCCTCCGAACCATCCGCGGTTGACGAACAAGCGCATGCGCTGTACGAACGCTTCAAACAAAAGGCGTTCTCCGCGGTGGCGGCGCGCCGCGTGCTGAACACGCGTGCCAAACGGATGCCGCTCGCGCTCATCCGCCGGCTGCTCGTGCGCCTCACACAGAGCGGCCTGTTGGAGCGCGCCCTCGAGCCGCCGAAGCCGCCTGAGCGCTTAGCAAGCGGATCGCAGTTGGCGCTGGTCGATGGGGGCAAGGCACGCGGCGCCGCGCAGACGCGCTTAGCGGCGGCGCTTGCCGAGGCCGGTGGTTCGCTTTTCTTCGACGTCGCGAAGCAGCTTGGCGTAAGCGCAGCATCGGTCAACCGGGCCGCCGCTTCGGGGATGTTGCGCGTGCAACACAACGTGACGCGCCGCCCGCGCGTTCCGGGCGCCGCTCCAGGCCCCACGGAGCCGATCATTCTGACGCCGACTGCGGAACAGGATGCGGCTATCGGGCTCATCGATAACACGATACGCGTCGGCTGGAGCACCACGCTCCTGCACGGCGTCACGGGTTCGGGCAAGACGCTTGTCTACTCGCGGCTGGTCGACCGGGTGCGCGCGCGTGGCGGACAGTCGATAGTCCTCGTGCCGGAGATCGCGCTCACACCGCAGACAGCGGGGCGTTTCGTGGCGGCGTTCGGCGCGAAAATCGCGGTTTTGCATAGCGGGTTGTCCACAAAGGCTCGTGCAGCGGTGTGGCAAGCGGCGGAGCAGGGAGCGCTCGATGTCATCGTCGGCGCGCGCTCGGCGGTCTTCGCGCCGTTGCCTCAGCCGCGTCTGGTCATCATCGATGAAGAGCACGAGCCGTCTTACAAACAGGACGTCGCGCCGCGCTATGACGTCGCTGCGGTTGCGGCCGAACGTATGCGGCTGACAGGCGGAAGCGTGATCCTCGGCAGCGCAACCCCGAGCTTGGAAAGCTACTGGCGCGCGCGCAATGGGGAGATCCGTTACGTTCGGTTGACGCAACGCGCGACCATGGCGCCGCTGCCGTCGGTCGAAGTCGTGAACCTAGCCGATCAGCCGCGAGCCCAGCGCAACCAGCCGTTGAGCCCGCCTTTGGCTGCGGCGGTCGAGAGCACGTTAGCACGTGGTGAGAAGGCGTTGCTGTTCGTGAACCGTCGCGGCTATGCAGGCCTGTTGTTATGCCGCAGCTGTGGCTTTGCGCCGCGTTGCAAACGCTGCGCGGTCTCGCTTGTCATCCATTCAGCAGACCACGCGATGCGCTGCCACATCTGCGGCGACGGCTTCCGCATCCCGGAGCAATGCCCGAAATGTTCATCTACCGATCTACGGCCCTATGGGTTCGGCACGCAACGGGTCGAGGAGGAGGCACGTGCCTTGTTCCCCGCCGCGCGCGTCATCAGAATGGATTCCGACACGACCGGCGCTCAAGGCGCCCACGAACGTCTTTTGCACGATTTCGCAGGCGAGGGCGACATACTCATCGGCACACAGATGATCGCCAAAGGCTTGGACTACCCCACGG
>JALYZS010000245.1 GCA_030948745.1 Vulcanimicrobiota bacterium
CCCCATGGCTGCGCATTGTTTGTGCGCCGGCAAGCACGTCCTCCAGGAGCGGGCCCGGATCGGCACCCGCCGGCGGCTTGCAGAGCAGCACGCTCGGCACGCGCCAGGGACTCCATTCGTGAGAGCACAGCTGGTAGAATTCGCGTTCGAAGATGACGACGACCGGGATCTTCATGGCGGCCGCGATATGCGTCGCCCCCGTGTCGACGCTGATGACGACCGAGCCCTGCGCGATGACCGCGGCCCAGCGCAGCAAGGGCAGTTCGCCGATCCAGCGGATATTGCTGCGGTTCAAACCGTCGCGCAGCGCTTCGGCTTCCGAGGCGGTTTCGCGGCCGTATGTCACAAGCACGTCGGGGTACTCTCCCGCCAGGCGCGACAACAAACTGCGCAAGGCCTCCACGCCGAAATTCGCATCCAGCCAGCGCGGCGCCAAGGGCACGACGACAGCGCCCCGTGGCACGCTCGCCGCGGCAAAGGCACGATCCTCTTGAGGAACCCGCAGCACGAGCTCTTCGCTCAATTCGTTGCCGCCGGCAAGCGACACGAGCGCCAGCACTTGATGCACTTCGTGCAACACCGGTTCGTCAGGGTAACGATCGGCGAGCCCCGGGTCTGCTGTCGAGAGGCAAAAATCCGTGAGCACCATATGCGCGAGCGCGCGGCTCAGATAGCGGCGCCGGTAGACATAGCCAAGCCGCGAGCGGGCACGCGACAAGCCCGCGAGCACCAGATCAGGCGTGCGCGGCGCAAGCGCGACCGCAAGATCCATGCGCCCGAGCGCACGTACGCGCTTGAGCGTTTCGCGGCTCGAGGCGCCGTGCGGTAGCGACACAAGCGTATCGATGTCGGGATTGAAGCGCAAGACCGGCTCGGTATAGTCGGTGACGACAGCGGTGATGTGCGCGTGCGGCCAGGATCTCCGAAACGAGGCGATGGCGGGCGTCGACATGATCAGGTCGCCCACCCGGTCGGTGCGGACCAACAGGATGTTCATGACGAGCGCCCGGCGCGCGAAAGCTCATCATAATAAGCCGCGCGCGCCCAACGTTGGGCGGCCCAGCGGCGCACGCCTAACGGCAGGCGGGTGGCAGGCTTGGCCGGCGCGGCGATCCTTTCGAGCAGCGCCGGCCACCCGCTGCGCCGTGCGAGGCCGCTCCACCACATGTGTGGCCGCATGAGACCGGTGGCCAAGGCGATGCGCCAATGCGGATGCTTGCGCAGGAATAAGATGGCCGTGCGCGCCTGTGCGCGCGCTTGGCGTGCGGCATGCGGGAACTGCGCGGGTTGCAGCGGCGGTTTGTGGTGATAGACGAGCGCGTCACGCGCGAGGATGGACCGCACACCGCGCGCCCGCAACCGGAAACCGAGCTCGAGGTCCTCCCAGCCGTACTCGCGGAAGCGCTCGTCGAAGCCGCCGGCTGCCTGGACGAGCTGCAGCGGCGCCGAGACGTTGGTGGTCCAAAAATACGCGCCTGAGTAATGGCGAGCAGAATAAACCGGTGGCGGGAGATCCTCAAACGACGAGACGTTGATCACCGCACCGCGGCAGATGGCGTTCGCGTGTTCGGCGTGAAAGCGCGCATGCGCGGCGAGCAAACCAGGGGTGGCCAGCACGTCGTCGTCCATGAACAGGATGATCTCTCCGCGTGCGCGAGCGATGCCGGCGTTGCGTCCCGCGGCGAGACCGGCGTTGCGTTGACGGACAAGGTGGAAGGCGCAACGCGGTTGCAGCGGGCGCAGCACTTCCTCGTAGGTGCCGTCGGTGGAACCGTCGTCGACGAGGACGATCTCGTATCGGTCCGGTTCGAGCGTCTGCGCGAAGAGCGCGCGCAACACCCGCCCGAGCAATGCCTTCCGATTATATGTGCATAGTTGCACCGTTATGAGCGGGGCGGTGCTCACAGCGCGATCTGCCGGGTGGACGGCGACAGCAACGATTGCGCGGCTGCCACCACGAGCTCGACCGGCAGCGCCGCATAGCAGGCGAACGTGCGGCATGTCTCTTTGCGACAGCGCGGCGGACATGGGAATCGCGGCTCGATCACCTCGACATGAGGTCCCAACGGGCGCCAACGCTTGGGCATGTCCGTGCGCAGCGCGAAGATCCCAACCGTTGGCGCGCCCACCGCGGCAGCGATGTGCATCGGACCAGAGTCGAGCGCGACCACGACGGCTGCACGTTGCATCAACGCCGCCAAGCCGCGCAGCGTCGACAAGCCCGCGGCGTTGATGCCGGGCGTCTGCATGCGGCCGGCTATCTCGCCCGCGATGGAGCGTTCGCGCTGGCTGCCGCTCAGCACGACAGCGGCGCTAAGCGCATTGCTCAGCCCGTCGGCGAGACGCGCGAACGTGGCGGCGGGCCAGGCGGCCCGTTGCGACGAGATGCCGCGCACGGCGTGCAACACGATGAACGGGTCAGGGATGGACAGCCGGTCGATCACCGATTGCGCCTGTGCCTTGTCAGCATCGTAGAGCGGCAGGCTGACGACATAGTCTTGCGCTTGCGGCGTGGCGCCGAGCGCGCGCGCGTAATCCATCTGCACGTCGCTCCAGTGACTCGTGATGTCGCCGCGCTCAGTGCGCACGGGCACACGTTTGGTGTAGCGGAACGAATACAGACGGCGCGATTGCCCGACGCGTGTTGGGATGCGTGCGTGCCACAGCAAGGCCGCGATGCGAGGATTGGACCAGAACACGACCGCATGCGTATAGCCACGCCGCCCGATCTCCATCGCGATTTCTGCGAGTGGGCGGTCTCCATCATCGTGCAACACAGCGCCGACCGCGGGCTGGCCGTGCAGAATGGGCGCGGCGTATGAGGTCGTGAGCATGTCGATCCGCGTGCAGAAGTGACGGTGCAGCGCCTGGATAGCGGGCATCGCGGCGATGAGATCTCCCACGCCGCCACCGGTGCACGCGCCGATGATCTTCATCCCATGAGCTCGTGGGCGGCCCGCGCCACGTCCTGCGCCAGGCTGCGCGCCGCTTCCGGGTGCCAGCGTGGCTTGGCTAAACTGCGCGATGGCGCGGCCCATGGGCGCCATTGCTGCGACAGACGTTCGAAGGCATCGGCCTCAAAGATATCGATCACGGGGACCCCAAGCATGCCCGCCACGTGCGCGGCGCCGGTGTCGGGGGTGACGACAAGCGCGGCGGCCGCCAAATCACCCAGCCAACGTGGCATTTCCAAAGACGTTCGCAGTGTCAAGCGGTCTTCGGTCCGGGTGGCTGCGGGCACCTGTTCGTACACGGCATAGGCCAGGCTCTCGTCTTGCGCTGCTGCCATGAGCACGCAGCGCGGAAGCCGCAGCATGCAGATCGTCGCTGCGATGAACTCTGCGAGTGCTGCCGGTCCCCAGCCGTTGCGCAGCAGCTTCGGCGTGATCTGCATCGCGACGCAACGATCGCTTGTGCCGGCACCTGCAGGCGGCTGCGCGTCCAGCCACACGCGTAATGCGCGCGGGTCATTCGGCGCCGGCGCTGACGCCCCCAACGCCTGTGCAAGCAGATAGAGCATTTCCACTTCGTGCGGCGGCTGCGGCGACCGTGCCGCCGGCCGATAGACGCGCGTCGTCAACTGCGCGTACTGCCACAGCGACTTGAACGGCTTTTGCATCCCATGCCAAAATCCGGCCCGATAGCGCGCCCCTGAAGCGCGTGCGAGGCGATAGCCCACGACTTCTTCCGTCGCGACCAGCACATGCGTGTATCCCGCGCGCGCCAGCTCAGCTGCGACACCGTCGGCGGCGGCGGGCGACTCACACACAAAAACGCGCTCGACTTTTTGCGAGAAGAGCCGTGCGTTGGCGTTTGAGCAGACGGCACCGAAACGCGCGGCTGGGTAGCGCTGCGCCAAGCCTTGCAAGGCAGGCACGCACAGCGCCGCGTCGCCGACTCCGTCCAGCCGTACGAGCAGGATCGCGGGTCCTTCAGCCACGTGCGCTGCGCAGACCCGCTCTCAACGCGTCTATGTACGCTGCATCGAGCAGCGTTTCGCGGGCCAAACGTCGCAGTGCCGCGCTGCTGCGCGGCGAGCGCATGAGCTTCTCACAGGCGAGGCGCAAAGGCCGCGCGCCCACAAGCGACGCTCGTAAGAAGTTCAAGCCGTACGCCCCAGTCGCCAAACGCACGGGCCAGGTGGGTGCTTTGCGCACGAAGCGCGCAGCCATCTTGCCTTTCTCGCGGGCGAGCTCGCGGCGCAGTTGGTAGTCTTCGCTGCTGGGCGGTTTGATGTGATAGATGAACGCCTGCCAACTGAAGGTGCGCCGCAGCCCGCGCGCACGCAGGCGGATGCCGAGATCGGTGTCTTCCCACCCGTACAAATCATAGCGTTCGTCGAAACCGCCGACCGCCTCCAAGTCCGCTTTCGCCACACTGGCATTGCAGGTGCAGAAATACGCGCGCGAATAGTGACGCGCGGCCGGTGCCACCCTGTCGGCGGGGTCAAGTATATCAATGATAGGTCCGGCCACGACGGCGCCGCCACGCGCGGGATGCGAGCTGATGTGCGAGGCCACGAAGTGCAACGGTGCGAGGGTGTCGTCGTCGCAAAAGATCGTGAGCTCGCCGCGCGTCAGGCGGATGCCGGCATTGCGCGCTTTGGCGCGGTTGGGCTCAGCGACCCGGGTGGTGCGCACATCCATGCCCTGCTGCGCATGACGCGCGATCACCTCACTCGTCGCGTCGGTCGAGCCGTTGTCGACGACGACCACTTCGAAGCTGGAGCCCGCAGATTGGCGTTGCAAAGACGCCAAGCAATTGTCGAGCAGCGCAGCCCGATTGCGCGTGGCGATGACCACGCTCGCCGTCTGCACCTCAGACGCTCAGGCTGTGCGCGCGCGTGCGGTTCGTGATCGCCAGGGCTTCCAGTGCCATGCGCCCTGCTGCGCCGGCGTGTTCCTCATACAGCGCCGCCAGCTCGCTACCGATGCGTCGCATGTCGTCGGGCCGCTCCAGAAGCTCGTTGGCTTCTTGTGCGACAGCGATGGGTTTGAGGATGCCGCGCATCTCGGGCGTGACGAGCCGCCCGGCATCGATATTGGGCTGCGCCAGGAAACGGAAACGCTTGGCCACCGTGCGGGCGAGCCAGTTCTTCAGCGGCCGCCCTATGAGGGGTATGAGATGTAGGTATGCGCCCAAGCCGTTCATCGCGATCGGGTCGAGGCGGTTCAAAGGGATCACCACGAGAACCGGACGGCCGAGGATCGCCGCTTCGACGCACTTCGTCCCTGGGATCGTGATGACGAGCTGAGAACGCGCAAGCGCCCCATAGTCGCCCGAGCGCTCGATCGGGAAACGCATGCCATCCACGTCGATCTCATTCGCGCTGCGGTCGAACCGGCCAGCCCGGCCGAAGAACTTCGGATCGCCTCCGCCTTCAATGCCGAGCTGCAGTTCAGCGTCGCTTGTGTAAGCAGACACGACGAAGCGTACGTCGGTGCTTGGCCGCAGCCGTTTGAGCTGGCAGGCGGCGGCGATGAAGAACGGCGTCAAGTAGCGCACTTCGTAGGGCCGGCTGCCTGGCATGATGCAGACGCCATCGCCCACGCCCGGCGCGGGCGGCGGTGCTGGCAGCGATTGCATGACGGCGTCGAACACCAGGTTACCGACGGTGCGCACGCGATCGGGTGGCGCTGCGTTGGCCCGCAACGTCTGCGCGTTTGCCTCATCGAGTGCGAAAAAGCGTTCGAAAATACGCGCGTAGGAACGCTTCGTGAATTTGTACGTCATCGCGGCCAGACCCAGACGGCGAGCGATCATGACGGCGTGGAAGAGATCGCCGCCAAGGTATTGCAGCGCCCCTTCCGAGCGCTGCAGCGCGGGCACGCTTTTGCCCAACAGAAATTGGGCGTAGCTCTCGCGATCGATGACCTCCGCCTGCGGGAACAACCTACGCAGCATCTCCGCTTCGTGACCGGTCGCATACGTGCACGGCACCAAGACGACCGTCACATTGGCCGCGGGCTGCTGATGGTAGATCGCGCGCAAGAAGGGGCGCACCCAGCCCATGACCTCACCCGGGCCGTTCGCAGTGACGAACAGGCGAGGCAGGTCGGGGCTGTTTTCGAAAACAGCGCTCATCGCGCGTTGCTCAGGCGGCGCAGCAACTCGCTGGTCGAGTGCGCCTCGACGTGCGGCGCAAAACGTATGGAACCGCCGGCCGCTGCGACGGCGGCGGCTTCCGGCAGAGGCGCCCCCTGGTAGGCGGCATCTTTCACGTGGATGCTGGGGCGGATGATGGCAATCGTCTCATTGGGGCGTTGTTCCGAGAACAGACACACGTAGTCCACGCTTGCCAGCGCCGCCACGACCTCCGCGCGCTCACGTTCCGGGACGATCGGCCGGCCGGCACCCTTGTCGAGCTGGCGAACCGACGCGTCGGCGTTCACCGCGACGACGAGCAGATCGCCCAACCCGCGTGCGAATTCCAAATAGCGCACGTGGCCCACGTGCAGCAGATCGAAGACGCCGCAGGTGAACACAACGGTGCGGCCATGCTCGCGCGCCGCACGCGTGTGCTCGGCGATCGCTTCGCGCGAGAGGATCTTACCTGCCGCGGCCATGTGCAGCCTTTCGCGCAGCGCCCGCTCGCGCCGGCGGGTCTTCGGTCAGGGCAAATTTCAATATCTCCTCCGGCGTCGCGGTCGCCGTTCCCAGCTTTTCCACGACGACCCCTGCTGCCATGTTCGCCAGGGTGACTGCGCGCTCGACCGGTGCGCCGACAGCGAGCGCTAATGTGAGCGTCGACATCACCGTGTCGCCCGCTCCGCTGACGTCGTAGATCTGACGCGCGACCGCAGGCACCGTGAAAGGCTTCTTCCCGCGAGCGAACAGAGTCATGCCTTGCTCGCCGCGCGTTATGAGCACGTAGCGCGCGCGCGTCCGCTCCATGAGCACGGCGGCGGCTCGACTCAGCTCTGCCTCGCTGTGACCGCGCACGCCTGAGGCTGACTCGGCTTCGGCGGCGTTGGGAGCGATGCAATCGACGTCCTTGAAGGCGTCAAGATTTTGGGGCTTCGGATCAGCGGTGATGATGGCGCGTTGCTTGTAGCCGCGGACGGTCTTCACCAACGGCGGGGTCACGAGGCCTTTGCCATAGTCGCTGATGACGACCGCATCCAGCGATCCGTCCATGCGCGAGAGATTGTGGCGCAGGGATTGCTCGACGCGTCCCTCGAGCGCGTGCGTCGCCTCGCTATCGGCGCGGACGACTTGCTGGTTGTGCGCGACGATACGCATCTTCTGCGTGGTCGGACGGGAACCGATGCGCACCACGCCCTCGGCGTTGACGCTGAGTGCGCGGAACAATTGCAGCACGCGCGACCCCGCGTCGTCATCGCCGATCACGCCAAAGGCCCATACCCTGGCGCCCAACGCGGCGAGATTGTTGGCGACGTTGCCCGCGCCGCCGAGCGTGTAGGTGTGGTCCTGCACTTCGACGACCGGCACCGGGGCTTCCGGGGAAATGCGCCGCACCGTGCCCCAGTACCACTCGTCCAACATGATGTCGCCGACGACGCCAATGCGCTTGCCGCGCATCGCGCCGAGCAGCTCGGCCATCCAGCGGCGGTCGCGCTCCGTTGCTTTCATCGTGGCGACGCCAGAATGATGCGCGCGGCGTCGAGCAGGCTGTGCGCGTGCATGGTGCCGGCCGGAAACTCCATGCGCTCGGTTGCGTGCGCCGGCCCGATGGTCTTCACCGCGATCGTGCGGCAACCCGCAGCCAGCCCGGCTTGGATGTCTCGCACCCGATCGCCGATCACCCAGGAGCTCTCCAAATCGATTCCGCGCTCGCGCGCGGCGCGTGTGATGAGCCCGGGTTTCGGCTTGCGGCAATCGCACTCGATCGCAAACGCCTCGACGCTTCCGGCCGGCAGGTGCGGACATCGATAGACGGCTTCGATGCTGACGCCCGCGTCGCGCAGCAGTGCGACCAACCGCTGATCGATGCGATCGGCTTGCGCTTCGGTCAGCATGCCGCGAGCGATCGCCGATTGGTTAGAGGTGATGAGCAACGCATAGCCCGCGCCCGCGAGCAGGGCTGCGCCTGCAGCAGCATCCGGCGCGAGCTCGATTTTCTCGGGCGACGTGATGTAGCCGGCGTCGACGTTGAGCGTGCCATCGCGATCGAAGAAAATTGCGCGGCGCAAAGGGCGAGGCTGCATGCGGTCTAGGATGCGACCAGCGCAAGCTCCACCAGCTCACACACGATGTGCCCCAAGACCAGGTGAACTTCTTGTACTTTCCAGGACGGCCCGTCCGGGCCGATGAGCGCGATATCCGCGTGTTCCACGATCGGACCGCCCCCATTGCCCGTCAACACGATGGTCGTCGCGCGGCGCGCCCGCGCCAGCATCAGCGCTTCGATCACATTGCGCGACTTTCCGGAGGTCGTGAGACCCACCGCGACGTCGCCCGGCTGCACGAGCCCCTCGAGCTGGCGCGCGAAGACGCGGTCAAAACCATAGTCGTTCGCGATCGCCGTCAGGGCCGAGGTGTCGACGCTCAACGCCACGCCTCCCAACGCAGGCCGGTCGATGAGAAAGCGTCCGGTCAGTTCGGCGGCGAGATGTTGGGCTTGCGCCGCACTGCCGCCGTTGCCGAAGAAGTAGACGCGGGCGCGGGTGCGCAGGGCGCCGGCGATCGCGCTGACAGCGCGTTCAAGCGGCTCTTCGTAGCGGTCCAGATCCCACATGCCGCGGCGTTCGGCGATACAATCGGCGAAACGCTTGGCGCGTGCAGGCGCGGCCGTCATGTCTCGATCCAAAAGAGCTCCTGCTGCAACGCGACGAGTTCGCCATCTTTCGCGCAGACGCGAACGATCTTGCCGCTGTGCTCGCTGACGATCTCATTCATGAGTTTCATCGCTTCGAGGATGCACAGGATCTGCCCCGCGCTGATCTCGTTGCCGACGTCGACGAATGGGTCCGCTCCCGGTGCAGGACGGCGGTAGAAGACGCCGACCAGCGGGGCCAACACCTTGCGCACGTTCGCGGGGGCTTCGAGTTGTTCAGGCGCAGCCGCCGCGCCGCGCCCTGCGTCGGTGCGCGCCGCGCTCTGCGCGCTGCCGGCGCCTTTGACGGGCATGGTCATGCGCAGATCGATATCGATGTCGCCGAGCTCGACGCGCAAGCGGTCCAGCCCGTCGCGCCGCATCAACGCAACCAGTTCATCCAATTCTTGTTTGCTTAATTCCATGATGCCGCGCCCTACTTTTTCAAGCGCTGGGCGAGTTCAGCTTGCACCGCGGCAAAGCCCACCTGCGAGCGTTCGCGCGTCGCGAGGTTCTGAATGGTCGCCTCGCCCCGTTTGCGTTCATCCTCGCCGACGATCACCGCGTACTGCGCGCCGCTGTCGCCTGCGGCGCGCAGCTGTTTCTCCATCTTGCGGCGCGTGTAGTCCATGTCCGCGGCGATGCCATGGGCACGCACCGCATGCAGGATCGGCGCGATGCTGCGCACCGAATCCTCGTCGAGCGCCACGAACATCACCTCGACACCCGGACGGCCATCGAGCGCGGCTCCCATGCCGGCTTCACGGGCCAACATGAGCATACGGTCCATGCCCATCGCGAGCCCTACCCCGGGCGTGGGCGGGCCGCCCATCGCCTGGACAAGTCCGTCGTATCGGCCGCCGCCGCAAACGCTGTTCTGCGCACCGAGCGCCTGCGAGCTGATCTCGAACACGGTGCGGGTGTAATAATCCAGTCCGCGCACCATGTGCGGGTTGTGCAAGGCCCGGATCCCGATCTGCTCGAGCAGCGTGCGCAAGCCCGCGAAGTGCCGCTGGCATTCCTCGCACAAATAGCCCTCCATCGTCGGCGCTTGTGCGAGTAAGTGCTGATCGCGTTCGTCCTTCGAGTCGAGGATCCGCAAGGGGTTGCGCGTCAGCCGCTCGCGGCTCGTCTCGCTCAAGCCGGCTGCGTGCGTTTCGAGAAACCCCACGAGCACGCTGCGAAAGCGCTCGCGGCACCGCTCGCAACCGAGCGAGTTGATCTCCAAGCGGTACTCGCCGATGCCGATCGCGCGCATCATCGCAAGACCGAGATCGATCACTTCCGCGTCGGCCTCCGGTCCCGGCGCGCCGAAAAATTCGATGCCCCACTGATGCGCTTGCCGGTAGCGGCCTTTTTGCGGACGCTCGTATCGGAAAATCGGTCCGCGATAGTAGAGCTTCACCGGCAGTGTCTGCAGGAGCTTATGTTCCAGCACGGCGCGCACCACCGGCGCTGTCATCTCAGGCCGCAGCGTGATGCTGCGCTCGCCGCGATCGGTGAACGTGTACATCTCCTTGTCCACGATGTCGGTGCCGACGCCGATCGTGCGCACGAATACCTCGGTGCTCTCGAAGATCGGCGTGCGCATCTCGCGGTAGCCGAACCGCCCGCAGACCTGAT
>JALYZS010000246.1 GCA_030948745.1 Vulcanimicrobiota bacterium
GCGCTGACAACGGCACTCACCGCGTTCGAGTAGAACCATCCGCAACCTGGACCCAAAAGCAAGGGCGACGCCGTGCGTCGCCCTTTGCAATTGCCATTGCCCAGCAGCGCGATCTATTTTTTGCAGGTCAGATCAATACGCATGCTTGGGCTCGACGTGGAGTAGTGAGGTCCGCTTGAGGCGTTACGTATGCTCGCGTCGAAAGTGATGAGGAATTTCACCGGCTTTTTGATATCAGCGGCCGCCGTCCCGTATGGATAGAGGAATGTGAGCTGGTGCGTGTACTGGGCCGAAGGCGGAAAGTCGTGGTAGCCCAACTTCTGGGCATCCATGGTGCCGCTCGTCGTGAGACCGATATCCATGGTGTCGCCATCGGCGGCCACGAGCGTCAGGTGCCCCATGCCTGTCGTCGAAGGCACCAAATCGACGTTCGTGCCATTACGAAACTGAACCGTGACCCCCCAGCCGCTGTTGAAATTACCGGCCGTGTCGGGTGGCGTTTTAATGGGACCCACGCTCGTGACTTTGACTCGCCAGATCCCGTTGAACAGCCATTCGTTCAGGCAGCCTGCCAAAGCTGCGCGTTGATGGGAACCGCCGGGCGCAGCCTTGGGTGGCGCCGGAGCTTTGCTGAAGGCCGCTCCAGCATTCGTCACAAGAAGACATGCAGCCACGAAAAGCGCACTGGGCGCGACGCGAGATAGCATACGTTTCCTCCTTCGCAGCGTTTTGCAGCTCGGCTAGCGTTGGACTAAGTACCGCGCTAACCTCTCGAACGTTTTCTACCTATTCTGTTGACGCGAGACCTCGAGTCCGAATGAGGGATAGAGATTGTGCTCGGGCCAAGATGCCACTGCGCTGAGGATACGGGCACTTTCGCGTACGAGCGTGGACACGAAGTTTACCAGGTCGTAGCCTAACCGATTGAAGCACAACGCATAAGTGATGCCGTTCGGCAGGCGCGCAATCGATGTCGCTGTGCCCCAGGTCAGCGCGCCGTTGTGGCTCATAACGAGCTCGCCAGACGTCACGTCCCAACCAAGCGCATAATAGTGCTTGGCGGTTTTGTACTGCGCCAGCTGCGGACGGTCGAGCATCCTCTTGACCGTCTCTGCTTTGAGCAGTTGGTGGCCCTCTGCACCGCCCACGGCATCCAGGAACCGCGTTAGGTCGACGCTGCGCGCCACCCATCCACCGTGTGCGTCGATTGCCTC
This sequence comes from Vulcanimicrobiota bacterium, assembly GCA_030948745.1. Taxonomy (GTDB): domain Bacteria; phylum Vulcanimicrobiota; class Vulcanimicrobiia; order Eremiobacterales; family Eremiobacteraceae; genus JALYZS01. Next base: position 1,215 of record JALYZS010000246.1, read on the forward strand.
CATGGAAAAACCGCCATAGCTATACGTCCGCGGCAGCGAGTCGTCTTCGTACACCGAATAATAGGATGGTGTCAGCGGGTCGTCCCAGTATTGTACTTCGCGCGGAAGACGCTCGGTGGGCTTTGTGCGGCCAACTTCCATCTCGTGAACGCCAATCGGTCGCAAAACCTGCTCTTTCACATGGCGCTCGTAGCCAACGCCGCTGACTTGTTCGATGATGCGGCCGAGCACATTGTAGCCGAAGTTGGAGTAGATATACTTTGTGCCCGGCGTGAACGCCAGTGGCTGGCCCATCATGTAGCGGATGAGATCGGAGGGCGTCGCGGGCCGGGGACGCCCGACCGCATCGGCGGCGACGCGCAACGCATCGAACTGCGGATCCGTCTTCGTGCTATCGAAGCCACCGCTGTGTTCGAGCAAGTGGCGAACGGTGATCGTCCGCAGGCGTGGGTCTTCGTGCTTGCCGGGAGGCGCCGCCAGGTGCGACAATCTGGCGAATGCCGGTTCATCCAGCTGCAGCTTGCCGTCTTGTACCAGGCGCAGGATGGCGACTGCGGTGACGGGTTTGCTCGAACTTGCTATGCGAAAACGGTGATGCGAGTTGGTCGGTTGTGTTTTTGCAATGTCCGCGTATCCAAACCCGCGAGCATAAACGAGGCGACCGTCCTTTGCCACCGCTGCGGTCCCGGCCGGGATCTGCCACTTCTTCATGAAGGCTGCTACGAATTCAGTGAACGCGTCAAGCGTGGTCGCCTGGGCACTTGGCGGTCCAGCTGCCCGAGCCACATTGGAGGGTACAGGCAGCGTGCTCGCGCCCGCGACGGAAAGCGCTAAGAAGTCACGGCGTTGCATCTTTTTCTCCTCGAGCGTAATTGCCCTCAGTGGGAGCGAGTTGGATATGGCGAGGGAGATGGAAAAGGCAAAGCACAGGCTCTTAGACGCCTTCCGGCCTCAAGAACCTGTGAAACGCCCACCTAATAGGCAGGCGCGTATCCGGCTAAAGGCCCTTGGATCGACCGTAGGTCAGCGGCCGCCCCATTACTCCGCGAACATTTCCTGGTAAACCCGTAAGGTCTGGGCAAGGACTTTTCCCGGAATTCGACCGATGCGTCGCAACAATCGCTGCTTATCGATGGCTCGGAGCTGTTCAGCCAAGACGAGGCCACGCTTCCCGCCAAATGTAACCGGCACACGGTATGGCGCGCCCGACCCCGCCGTCGTCATCGGTGAGACGATCACCGTGTCAAGCGCTCCATTCAGCTCATCCGGCGAGACCACAACCGCTGGTCGCGTCTTTTTGATTTCCCGCCCGACAGTGGGATCCAGGGCAACGAGCCAAACCTCCCCCCGCGTCACCATTTGAGCTTGGCATCGTTACGATTGGCAAACGGCGGCCATTCCGCGCCATGCTCGCCCTGGAGCGCGAGTCGCTTGCTTGCACCCTCCCATCCATCGCGCACGCCTCGACGCGGCTTACGTAAGACAATCGCGCCATTCTCAAGCGTGAGGTCGACTTCATCCGTTAAATCAAGCTGCGATAAGAGCGGCTTGGGAAGAATAATACCCTGGGAGTTGCCGATACGGCGAATTGAGGCTTTCACGACTCTTATATTATCAGAATCACCGGGCGGCCGTCAATACATTGTTATAACGTTCGAGTGCCTTCCTCGCAGTCTTCCCTTTTGAGCGAGCCTGCCGATCTCCCAAGCGCTCAACGGTGACAACAGGAGTTCGCCACGCTCCGCCTCGTTATCAACAATTTCCCGCACCCTTTGTGACAGCCTGCCCTCGGCCGCCTCCACGGCGGTGTATCAAGCAAGATTGGGCTCATCGGCTTTCCATGCAACGCCGGTCGGCGCGACCAAGTCGCCATGCTTCAAAACCATCGATCTCAGTGAGCCACAAAATTTCCCTGATAGAGATTGGGCCGGAACGAGGCGCGCCACCGCTCGGCGATGTTTGGTAATAATCACCTGGCAACCCGAGCGCTCCACTTCGTCCATTAATTCGAGACAGCGAGCCTTGAACTCCGCAGCTCCAATTACCCGTGTCCTTAACACCAAGAGCGAGGTCGGCCGAGTTCGCGGCTGCTTGTTGCGATTAGTCATATTTTATGATCATTATAATTGCGTTCTAACAACGAGCAAGAGCCTTTGTCTCAGCGATAATAGAGCAATAAAACATACATCCCAAGACCAAGCATGCTTTCCACTTCCTTGGTCTCGCTTCGGAAACTTAAGTTTCTACCCAGGCTGTGATTGCCCTTATACAATCGTGACGAAGTCCTACTGATTGGTTTTGGTTAGAAGCCTGACT
>JALYZS010000248.1 GCA_030948745.1 Vulcanimicrobiota bacterium
TCAACGCGTGTCCTGCAAAGCACAGCTTGGCCTCCTTGCCCAATGCTTTGCGCAAAAGCTTGGCTTCCGGATCCGTCGTACTTGCGTGCGTGTCATTGCGCCGCCGTTCACCCTTGAAATCGCGATCCCCACCGGCATCGGGGCCCGAGCCACCACCATCATTCGGTCGGAACGATTTCAACGATGCCCAAGCTTCGATCAGCGTGCCATCGACGCTGAAGTGCTCATCCGAGAGCAACTCGAGAGAGCGCGCTTCGCGAACCACCGCGTCAAAGAACTTCAGGGCCACCTCTTCTTTGGCCAAACGCTCGCGGTTCTTGCTGAACGTAGAGGCATCAAAAGAAGCCTCTTCCAGTCCCATGTCCAAGAACCAGCGGAACAAAATGTTGTAATCAAGCGTCTCGCAAAACAGCCGATCACTGCGTACCGAGTACAGTGCGATCAGCAGCTGCGCCTTCAGCAGGCGCTCCGGCGGAATCGAGGGACGGCCAATCTCACTGTAAATCCCATCGAGAAGCGGACGAATCTGCTTGAGTGCCGAATCGGTGTACGCTTTGATCGAGCGCAGCGGGTGCTTTGCAGGTACGCGCTCCTCGGGCGAGAAATAACTGAACATGTGCGACTGGGGATCTACATGACCGCGCATCGTTTCATCTCTCGTTCAACACACCCGTACTTGGAAAGCATAAATATGTGCAAGTTCAAGCCTTTTTCAGCAGCCTGCTAGGGAGATATCAACAGTCCGCGAGGGCGGTTCGTGCACTTAGCAGACTACTACAGTCGAGGTTCAGTAGCGGGATTTCTGTATGCGACAAAACGATTTTACGAGTATCCTTCGATAAGGGTGTTGCGCCGGAGCGTGATGGCGCGACAGGATCTTTGTGCTGGTCGGGCCGCCAGCCGGGGATGCGTACGTGCCCACCGATCGACGACCCGTTTCACGCTCTGTCATCAGGCCCGAATCGCCGCTGGCCCACCCTGACGCGTTTCGACGGTTGCTCCGCGCTCGCGTTACTGCGACTGCGACCGCTAACCTCTACTTGAACGCGCTCCGGCGACGCCTACATCCACAGGCGGCCGGGCATTATTCAATCACTCCTGCCATCCAGTCAGACCACCGAAGGACAACCACAATGAAAATATTCCTGGCCTTCCTCTCGATTGCTCTTTTCTCAAGCATCTCCGCGTACGCCACACAGTCCACACACGCACAGCTCGTAAAGTCGACGCCTGCAGACGGCAGCGTCAGCGATACGCCGCCGCCGGCCTTCATCTTTGAATTTTCCGAGGCGGTACGATTTCATCAGGCATTCATCAAAAAGGACGGTGATAAGGAGAAACCCCTCGGCAACCTGCCGTCCAAAGACGCGGCCACGCTCACGATACCCGCGCCGTCACTGACGGCCGGCCACTACGTTCTCGGGTGGATCGTTTTCACCCACGAGTCTAAAGCGTTGAGCGGGCGCATTCGATTTACCGTCTCTGCAGGGCCAGCGGCCGAGTCATCATCACCCCCTTAAGCCGTCACGTGGGACGTCAATCGATCGGGGGGTCGCGGAGTAGGCCGCATGGTCCGATACACCCTAATTTTGCGTTGCGCCGCCTGGCTCTTCGGGTGCGACCTCATGAGGGCGAGATGTCAGCGGTACGCGCTCATTTGACAGCCATTGAACGCAGGTTGGCGCAAGCTTTTCCCCGCTCACGTATCGTGCAAATTGGTAGTCACAGCCGTGGCACCGCGATTGCAGTTCATAGCCCCATCGACATTCTCGCCGTGCTGCCGCGAGCGTGGGCGACGTGGGGCGGCCGTCGAGTCCCGCCAGAGATGCTGCTTGGACGGATCGCCGCGGATCTGAGCAATCTTGCCTTGAGCCCTCCTATCGGAGGGAATCGCTACGCGGTCCTACTCGCTTTCAAAGGAGTTAATCACACGGTGCAGGTGGTGCCTGGTTTTTTCAGGCGGCGATCGAATCACTATCCGGTGTATTCGATGCCAAGCGATGACCATCGTTGGATGGAAGCAAGCCCCGAGTGCCACAACGCGTTCTTCTCACAGGCGAACGTGAAATCGGGTGGAAAGTTGCAGGTGGTTTCGCTACTCATCAAAGCATGGGGATTTGCTGCCTCTCCTCCGTTTGGAATCTCGAGTTTGTATGTCGACATGCTGCTCGCGACTTCGCCCATCATGTCGGAAGGTAATTCTTACGCTCAATGTCTGGGCGCCTTTTTTAAAGATCTCGTGCGTCGCGAACTGCGGGGCTTGTCAGATCCCGCGGGCCTCTCGAGCGACATTGTCGCGAGTCCGTCGTACCGCTCCGTTGAGCGTCTATACGCTGCGGCGATCACCGCCTCCGCGCAAGCCCAAGTGGCCCTGGAGGCTCAATCGTGCGGTGAAAACGTGGCTGCCAAGCGGCAGTGGAAGGCGCTCTTCAAGAGGCGGATTTAGCAAAATCGCGTCGGCATTCAAGCACCGAAATCGATAGCCGTGCATCCGGAAGAAATATCTAACTGCATTGTGGCGGAGAAAGGCAACGACCCCGCACTCAGTGCGGCTGCGCGCCGCTGCGGCGGTTGATCGGATCTCGCGGTGCGCAGCCGCAGCGCCTTCCCGTCCAAAGACTGATGGGCTCGCTGGACCGCGCGGCGCAGCACGAGAGCTTCGGTGCGAAGTTCGTCGCGGCGGGCACGCCGCGAAAGATGGTTCAATCGCCAGTCGATCATCGCCAATTCCACACTGATTTCTTGACCTAGCCAATCCGACAGGGCAATACGCTCCTCATAGGCGGCCCGCTCCGCGACTTGTTGTTGCTGATGCAAAGCCGTCAGGGTCGACTCGCGCGCCCGGGCATTGCTCCATACAGCGACGGCAGCCAACCAAATCATCCCCATGGCGACGCCACGGTTGGCGACCGCCACTTCCAGGGCAGCGCCGTTCGGCGAGAGGACGAAGCCCATCATCATCGGGAGCATTGACCCGAGCGCTGTGTAGAGCGCCGCATTCGCGGCAGGCACCCATACGCAGACCAGCACCGCGGCGACGTACAGAAATCCGTCCAGGAGCCCGTTAGGCGTATCGAGGTCGATGAGAAATGCCGCACAGGTCATCAGGATTGGCAGGAAAGCCATAGGACTCCAGGTGGCGCGGTGGTGAGGCAGCCCTGCACGAGAGGTTGAAAGGATCGAGGTCTTTCTATCCATGACGTCTAGTCTCCGACGAAGAAAATGATGAGGTGACGGAAATCAGGGAATTTTTAGGTGCGCCCAGCATCCACACCCAGCCCGCCTTGCGCTTCCATAGCCAATCTCCGTCTCGCAGCAAAACGCCACGCGCGAGCTTGGCTCCAGAGTAAAATCAGAATCTAGGCGGCCCCGGCTGGACGGTTATGATCATCAGGTTAATCGGGATGAGATCGGCGATCGGCGCGTTTCACCGCTCGATTCTTTGGCGGTACTCGGGGTGTTGGGA
>JALYZS010000275.1 GCA_030948745.1 Vulcanimicrobiota bacterium
GTGCCGCGCATCTGGTCGCTGCCGAAAGGGCACTTGGAGGCCAATGAGACGGTCGAACAGGCCGCCACGCGCGAAGTCCTGGAGGAGACGGGGATCGCGGCGCTCATCATCAGCAAGCTCTCGGATATCCGCTATTGGTTCTATGCGAACAAGATCAAGCACAGCAAAGTCGTCCACTTCTTCCTCATGCGCTACGTCGCTGGCACCCCGACCCCGCAGGAAGGCGAAGTGGACGAGGTCCTCTGGGCGCCGCTCGAGCAGCTGCCGGCGATGATGACGCACGTCAACGAGAGACGGCTGATCGAGATCGGCCAAAAGATCATCGCGGAGAAGACACCGGCGGAGTTCGGCTTTTAGACCACGCGAAAACAGCCGATAACAAAACATATGCGCCGCGTGTGGCTGGGCATGATCCTCTGTTTGGGCGTCTTCGTCGCCGCCTGTGCCAAGCACGCTGCCCCAACGCTGCCGCCGCCTGCCTCACCATCACCGCGACCGACCACATCACCGGTTTTCAGCCTGCTCAATGGCGCGCAGGTCGCACCGCATTCGGGCGAACACCGCATCGCCGCGGTCATGATCGACAACTACCCGATCGAGGCGCGCCCGCAGAGCGGTCTCCACGATGCCGACATCGTGTATGAAGCAGAGGCAGAGGGCGGGATCACGCGCTACCTGGCGCTCTTCTTAGAACGAACGCCGGCCATCATCGGGCCCGTGCGCAGCGCGCGGACCTACTTCGTCGATCTCGCACGGCCCTACGATCCATTGTTCGCCCACGCCGGTGAGAACGACGACGTTTGGGGACCGCTGCGGGAGCTGCGCGCCGCGGGGTTTGCCGACATGGACGAGATCGTGGGAACGCCGGAAGCATTCTGGCGAGATTCCAGCCGTCACATGCCCCACAACCTGTATACATCGGTGGCCCGGCTGCGAAAGACAGCGCCCAAATACGGATATCCTGACCGCGAGTTCGTGCGACCGGCATTTGCTTTCTATGACGATCCGCCCGCGCCAGGTCCACTGCCCGACGCGACGCTCACCTTTTGGCGGCACTACACCGTGGGCTTCCACGCCCGAGGCCCGGTCTACGAGCGTGTCATCGACGGCGTCGTGCAACACGACCGCGGCGACAACAGACCATACGAGGTTTCGGATATCATCGCCGTGTGGATTCCCGCGAAAGTGCTCGATGACATCGGCGATCTCGAGATGAACGTCTATGGCACGTATCCGGCGGTGCTCGTGCACGACGGGAAGGCGACTCCAGCACGTTGGATCGCATCTGGTCCGAATGCGTTGCCGCAGGTGCGCGATCTCCACGGATCGCTCCTCGCGCTCACGCCTGGACAGGTATACGTCGAGGTCTTGCCGCAGGGCGGAACGCTCCAAAACGGGAAGAACGTATGGTCGTATTGATGCAGAGGGGGTTTTTGCTATAGGGATCGAGGCGTCACCTCAGGCTGCGGGCCCCCAGGCGGGCCTCGCGCCAGCATCGCGCTCGACCGGCTCCGGGAATTTGTTGGTCAAATTGGACGTCTTCGACGGTCCGATAGATTTGCTGCTCCAACTGGTGCTCGCCCAGGATCTCGATATCACGACCGTCAGTCTGGCCGCGGTCTGCGGTCAGTATCTCGCCTACATCAATCTCATGGAGTCGCTCGATATCGAGCTTGCCAGCGAGTACCTCGTCATCGCGGCGACGCTCACGTTCATCAAGTCCAAAAAGCTGCTGCCCCCGCCACCCCCGCCTTTCGTCGACGAGCTCGCTGAGGAAGCCGATTCTGCCGAAGAAGCGCTGCGCCAGCGGCTCATCGCCTACCAGTTCTTCAAACGTGCGGGCGCGGATCTGCGCACACGCTTCGACGACAACCGTGCCTTCTATGCGCGCAGCGCTGCCTGTGACGAAGAGATCGTGCAACGCTACCGTCTTCTGCCGGGTGCGCTCGCGAGTGCGTTCATGCAAGCGCTCAATGCGGCGTCCAGCAGGCCGATGGTCGTCAAGCGCGAGACATTCTCCGTGGTCGTCAAGATGGGCTATCTCATGCGCCTGCTCAGGCAATCGCGCAGCATGGGATTGTTCGAGCTGCTGAGCGGCTGCCAGCTGCTGGAGATCGTGGTGACTTTCCTCGCCGTGCTCGAGCTCGTGCGAGCGCACAAACTCAGTTTCAGCCAGCCCATCGCTTTTGGCGACGTCAGCCTGCAACTCGCGACAAAAGAAAGCGCAGCCCGCCTTGCCCAGTCTGCGTGACCGCATCGAAGCCGTGTTGTTCGTCGCGTCCGAGGCGGCGACGCTCGAGCAGTTATGCGAGGCGACCGGCGAACATGCGGG
>JALYZS010000319.1 GCA_030948745.1 Vulcanimicrobiota bacterium
CCCGCATCCGGCAGTTGCCGGCGCAGTTCCCACAGCTCGTCACGCAGCGCCGCCGCCTTTTCGAACTCCAGCCGGCTGGCTGCTTCCTTCATCTCTTTCTCTAGCTTCACGCAGGTCGCGAGCAGCACGTCGCGCGGCACGTCTTTGAGCTGACGTCCGCCTGCGCGCGCGCTCTCCTCGCTGCTGCCGCGTGCGTCCGCCAAGATGTCGCGGACCGATTTGCGGATGCTCTGCGGGTCGATGCCGTGCTCGGCGTTATACGCCAGCTGGCGCGTGCGGCGGCGGTCGGTTTCGCCGATGGCGCGCTCCATGGATTGCGTGATGTTATCGGCGTACATGAGCACCATGCCGCTCACGTGGCGCGCGGCGCGCCCGATCGTCTGGATGAGCGACGTCTCCGAGCGCAGGTAGCCCTCTTTGTCGGCGTCGAGGATCGCGACGAGCGACACCTCGGGCAGATCCAGTCCTTCGCGCAGCAAGTTGATGCCGACCAGACAATCAAACGTGCCGAGGCGCAGATCGCGCAGGATCGCGATGCGCTCGAGCGTCTCGATCTCCGAGTGCAGATACTTGGCCCGGACGTCCATCTCGAGCAGGTAGTCGGTGAGATCCTCAGCCATCTTCTTCGTCAGGGTCGTCACGAGCACGCGCTCCTTGACAAGCGCGCGTTGCCGGATCTCCTCCATCAGATCGTCCACTTGCCCCTTGGTCGGGCGCACCACGACCTGCGGATCGACGAGGCCGGTCGGGCGGATGATCTGCTCGACAAGCTGCGTGCAGTGATTGCGCTCGTATTGGCCAGGCGTCGCCGAGACGTATACGATCTGCCGGACGTGCTTGTCGAACTCTTCAAACGTCAACGGCCGGTTGTCGACGGCTGACGGCAACCGGAATCCGTATTCGACGAGCACTTCCTTGCGCGAGCGGTCGCCATAGTACATCCCGTGGACTTGCGGCAGCGAGACATGCGACTCGTCCACGAACACGAGCCAATCCTCGGGAAAGAAATCGAGCAGACAAAACGGGGTCTGGCCGGGCGCGCGCCCGGTGAGGTGGCGTGAGTAGTTCTCGATGCCGTTGCAGTAGCCGAATTCGCGCAGCATCTCCAGATCGTTGCGCGTGCGCATCTCCAAGCGCTGGGCTTCGAGCAGCTTGCCCTGGCTTTTGAAGTAGGCCAAACGTTCTTCGAGTTCGGCTTCGATGCCGCCGCATGCGCGCAGCAGTTTCTCTTCCGGCGTGATGAAATGTTTGGCCGGAAAAATCGTGATCTCGTCGAGCTCTTCGATGAGCTCGCCGGTCAGCTGATTGACCCGGGTGATATGCTCGACCTGATCGCCGAAGAAATCCAGCCGGGTCACGATCTCGTCGTCGACCGCCACGAATTCGAGCACGTCGCCGCGCACCCGGAACGTGCCCCGCACCATAGCGATGTCGTTACGCGTGTACTGCATGTCGACGAGCTTGCGCAGCAGCTTGTCGCGGTCGCGCTCTTCGCCGACGCGCAGCTTGAGCGACATCTCCATGTAATCCGAGGGTGATCCTAAACCGAAGATGCACGACACCGATGCCACGATGATCGTGTCGCGCCGGGTCAGCAGCGACTGCGTGGCTGAGTGCCGCAGCCGTTCGATGTCGTCGTTGACCGACGAGTCTTTTTCGATGTACGTGTCGGTCGAGGCGATGTACGCCTCAGGCTGATAGTAGTCGAAGTACGAGACGAAATACTCGACCGCGTTATTCGGGAAGAACTCCTTGAATTCGCTGCACAGCTGCGCGGCCAGCGTCTTGTTGTGGCAGAGCACGAGCGTCGGCTTTTGGACTTGTTCCACCGTCCAGGCCATCGTCGCGGTCTTGCCGCTGCCGGTCACGCCGAGCAGCGTCTGCGCACGGTCCCCCCGCGCGATGCCTTCGGCCAGGCGTGCTATCGCCTGCGGCTGGTCGCCGGCGGGCTGAAATGGCGAAACGACGTGGAAATTTGGCATACAATGGGTGCGCGCTCAAGGACTGCCCGCAATACTTCGGAGAACGGGGGCGGAGGCCTGCGAAATTGCGCTCGCTGGCAACTTTACTACGGGAGACCGCTGTTATGGCCACGGCAAAACCGGTTCTCTTCGCAGGCAATTCCAACCGCGCGCTTGCGGAAGAGATCGCCCACAAGATGGGCACTCATGTCGGCAATGCGCTCGTGACGACCTTCGCGAACGAAGAGTGCCGCGTGGAGATCCGCGAAAACGTTCGCGGCGCCGACGTCTTCGTCGTCCAATCGCTGTGCAAACCGCCGGACAACCGCAAATCCGTCAACGACTCGTTGATGGAGATGCTGCTCATGATCGACGCGCTGCGGCGCGCCTCGGCCCTGCGTATCACCGCCGTCATCCCCTATTACGGCTATGCCAAGCAGGACAAGAAGACCAAAGGCCGCGAGCCGATCTCGGCCAAGCTCGTCGCCAACCTGCTCGCGACCGCGGGCGTCCAACGCGTGCTCACAATCGACCTGCACGCGGCGCAGATCCAAGGCTTTTTCGACGAACCGGTCGACAACCTGACGGCGAGCTACATCCTGGCCAACCACCTCATCAGCAAGCGCAAGCTGCGCGGCCCGGGGTGCGTGGTCGTCTCGCCGGACGCCGGTGGCGTGGCGCGCGCCGAGACGTTTGCGAAGAAATTGCAGACCTCGGTCGCCATCGTGTTCAAGCGCCGTCCGCGTCCGGATGTGAATGAGGTGAGCGAAGTCGTCGGCGACCTCAAGGACAAGACCGCCATCATCATCGACGATATGATCTCGACCGGCGGCACTCTCGTGAAAGCGGCCGAAGCGCTGCTCGAACGGGGTGCGACCTCCATCATTTGCTGTGCAACGCACGGCATCTTCGCCGCGGGCGCTGCGCAAAAGCTCATCGACTCGCCCATCACCGAGATCGTGGTCACGAACACGATCCCCGTGCCCGAACAGATCCGGGGCGACAAGATCAAAGTGCTGTCCGTGGCGCAGCTGCTCGCGGACTCCATCAAGCGCATCTCGGTCAACCGCTCGGTGTCGGAGATCTACGAGCAGCAAGAAGCCGAGCTGGCGGAATCGCAGAGCAGCGGTGGTGGCCCGCTTTTCTCCAATCTGGACGATCGCGGCAAGAAAGACGCGCAAAAAGATTCTAACAAGAATTCAGACGATGAAAAAAAAACGAATGAGGCGGACGTCGATGCGGCGTTCGAACCCGCAGCGACGTAAGGAAAGAACATGCAACAGACCGCAGTGAAAGCCAAACCCAGAACGCAGGGCGGCACGCGCGCGACCAAACAACTGCGCCACGCCGGCTCCATCCCCGGGGTCGTCTATGGCCGCGACTTCGGCGCGCCGCTGGCCGTCTCCATCGACGCGCGCGACCTGCGCACGGCGCTTCACGGCCACGGCACAAGCACGGTACTCAATCTTGAGATCGAAGGCCGGGGCGCAACGCCCGTCATCGTGCAGGAACGCCAAGTGGACGTCGTCACCAAACGCCTGATCCACGTGGACCTGCACGCCATCAGCTTGGATGAAGTCGTGGATGCGCGCGTACCGCTCATCCTCGTCGGCGCCTCGCCGGGCGTCAAAGAAGGCGGCATCCTGGACTTCGTCTTGCGCGAAGTCGCGATCACCGCGCTCCCGACGGATATTCCCGACTCGATCGAGGTGGACGTCAGCAGCCTCAACATGTTCGACGCGGTGCATGCCCGAGATCTCAAGGCGCCCCACGGCGTCACGATCGACGAAGAGCCGGACGAGATCATCGTCTCCATCTTGCCGCCGTCGAAGGTGGAGGAGCCGGTCGCCGCAGCTGCAGTGGCCGCGCCTGCCGAACCGGAGCTGATCGGGGAGAAGAAACCGGACGAGGCGGCGACGGAGTAGGCGGACTGGCCAGTCAGCCGCCCCGCAAGAACCTCGTCGTGGGGCTGGGAAATCCGGGCGCGCAGTACCGCCGGACGCGCCACAACGTCGGCGTTCGTGCCATCGAGGCGCTTGCCCAGACCCATACCGTCAGCACGTGGCGCTCCAAGTTCCAGGCGAAGCTGGCAGACGTGCCCGACCTTGACGCACTGCTGCTCTTGCCGCAGACGTTCATGAACGACAGCGGCGAGAGCGTCGCCGGCTGTGTCGCTTTCTACCATTTCCCGCTCGAGAGCGTGCTCGTCGTATGCGATGATATCAATCTGCCGTTCGCGCGTCTGCGTTTCCGCCGCGAGGGCAGCGACGGTGGCCACAACGGATTGAAAGACATCATCGCAGCGCTCCATAGTCCGGACTTTGCGCGCTTGCGTATCGGCATCGGCCGCAGTGGCATGGACGCGATCGGCCATGTGCTCGGCACGTTCAGCCCCGACGAAGAGCGCGCGCTACCGGGGGTGTTGCAGCGCACCTGCGCCGGCATGGAGACCTTCTGCCGTGGGGACGCCGCCGCCGCGATCGCGCTCGTGAACGCCAACAGCGGCGACCCCGCGAGTGAGGAACCACCTGGTCTCGGGAAAGAGCGACCAAACGGCCGATAACCTTTGATGAAAGAGGTTCGTTTCCGGAGATATGGACGCTTTCGTAGAGCCTGATCCCGAATCGCTCCCGACCGCCAAGCCGTTCGTCGGCAAGACGATCGTGGTACGGCTGGACGCACATGACGCGGAGTCACCGACGCTTGTGCAAGACCTGGTGTTCATGCGCCGGCTCGGCGTTCGTCCGCTCGTCGTCCACGATGTCGCCCAACGCGCCTACGGTTCGCGCCTCGTCGGGTTGATCAATCGGGTGGGCGGCGAGGCGATCGCCCTCGACGGAGCAGCTGCCAGCACCATCATCCTCTCGACTGACGAACACGGCCGGCCCAACGTCCATAGCGTGAACGCGCACTTGCTGACGTTGCTGCTGCAAGAAGGCTACATCCCCATCTTCAGCGCGCAAGGCACGGCGGTCTCGGGGGCGACGGCACCGATCGACGCGGCCGACGCGGCGCGCGCACTGGCCAGCGCCATGCACGCGATCCGGCTCATCTATCCCAGCGGCAGCGGTGGTATCCCGGCCACCGGCGACGGTGTCATCGAAGAGCTCACGTCGTCAGAGGCGCTCTCGCTCGCCGCAGCCGGAACGTTAGAACCCGAACTCGCCAAACATCTTGCTGCCGCAGCCATGGGTGTGCGCAGCGGCGTGGAAGCCGCACAACTGCTCGACCTCAGCGTTGCGCACGCCGCTATCGTCGAACTGCTGACCGCTCAGCACTTGGGAACGCAGGTCGTCTCGAATATCGTGCTGACGAATTAGTCCCCGCCGTGGTGGCCGCCATGATGGCCCCCGCCCAGCGGCGGTCCGTGCATGAGGTTTCCCGGCGCGTAGGGCATGAAGAACGGATCCATCGCGTTGCCATACAGCCACGGCGTGTCGTTGAGATCGAGCCGGTAGAACCGGCCGTCGAGCGATTTCCCGGTGACGAAATGCATGTCGTTGAGCGAGCGGTTGTAGAGCACGATGACGAGACCCTCGCCGTCGAGCAACTGCACGCGCGCTTCGTCGCGATTGAACCCCACGACAGCCGGCTCGGCACCTTGCGGTCCATACACCGTGGCATAGAAGAGGTGGCCGTCGAGGATGTGCCCATTAAGCTCGGCCGCACGGGCAGCGGGGGTCGCGCATAACGACGCGAGGATGACGGCGAACCCTGCGAGACGTAGCCGTTGAAGCATACATGCCTCCCAACCCTGTGAGGACATTGTACTGCTGGGAGCCTAGCCTTTCAAGCTCCCGATCCGCCGGCTGCCGGGGTCTTGCAGCGGCACGCCGGCCGCGCATAACGGGCACGCATCCGGGGCGTGGTCCGGCAGCGGGAAGTCCAGCAGCGCGACGAGCGGGTAAGGCAGTGCCGCCTGACCGCGCTTGACGATCGTGCCGACGGCGCACACCTCGCCGCCGTTGGCTTGGACGACCGCCGCCACTTCCGCGGTCGACCGGCCTGTGGTCATGACATCCTCCACGATGAGGCAGCGCTCGCCTCGCGCGATGGTAAAGCCACGCCGCAGGACCGGCTTGTCGGCTTCCTTTTCGGTGAAGATGTCGCGCACGCCCAAAGCACGCGCCACGATGTACCCCGGCAAAATCCCGCCCACGGCTGCGGAGACCACCACCCGCGCGTCATACGGACGAAGCAGCTCGGCTAACGCGCCGCACACCGCATCGGCAGTGCGCGGATCTTCGAATATGCGGAACTTCTGGATGAAACGATCGCTGTGGCGACCGGACGAGAGCACGAAGTGGCCAGTGGTGAGTGCGCCGCGGCTCTGCAGCAGCGCGACCACATCCGACTGGCTGAGGCTGTTGTGGCCGTCCACGCTCACCACGCCGCCGGTTTGGTTTCTTGCGCGGCTTGCAGTTCAGCGATGATCGCCTGGAGCGCCAGACGCGGATCGGGTGCACGCGTGATCGGACGCCCCACGACGATAAAATCTGCGCCCGCGTTCACCGCTGCAGTCGGCGTCGCGACGCGCTTCTGATCGGCACTGTCGCCGCCCTCGGGCCGGATGCCCGGACAGATGATCGTGAAATCGGTCCCGGTGCGGGCACGCACCACCGCCACATCGTCGACGGCGCAAATCGCGCCGTTGAGTCCGCACTCCTGCGCTAAGGCCGCGCGAATCGCGACGAGCTGGTGTGCCGTGCGGTCGATGCCGGTCTCCTGCAGATCGGTTTGCGTCAAGCTGGTCAACATCGTCACTGCGGCTATCTGCAACGGTCGGCCCACAGCGCGCATCTCATCGCGCGCTTGCGCGGCCGCCAGCATCATCGCACGACCGCCCTCCGCATGCAGCGACACGAGCGAGGCGCCGGACCGCGCCACGCTGCGCACCGCTGCTGCGACCGTGTTCGGGATGTCATGCAACTTCAAGTCAAGGAAAACAGAGCGGCGGGCTTCACGCAGCTCCGCGAGGATCTGGTCGCCGTACGAATAGTACGCTTGATAGCCGACCTTGTACCATTGTGCGTCGGAGGCGGTATGCCGGAAGACATCGCGCGCCCGGTCCAGCGTCGGCTCATCGAGCGCGATGATCAACTGTGTCACTGCGGTTCCTTTGCTGCCGCCGCGCTGCGGCCGGACGCGGGACGCCGCGCGAGCCCGGTGAGCTCGCCGACCGAGCGCAGGCGGCGGGCGTGTAGGGTTTCGCGCAAGGTGTCCAGCACCGCGATGTGCGCGAGCGGGTTACGAAAGTTCGCCGTTCCGATTGCGATGCTGCTGGCACCTGCAAACAAGAACTCCAATGCGTCGCTGCCTGTTTCTATCCCACCCATGCCGATGATCGGAATCGTCACCGCGCCGGCGACCTCCCACACGGCATGCACGGCGATCGGCCGTATCGCGGGCCCCGTGAGGCCTCCGCTCGTGTTGGCGAGCATCGGCCGCCCGGCTTTGACGTCGATGACGATTCCGCGAACGGCGTTGATCAGCGATACCGCATCCGCGCCTGCGTCTTGCGCAGCACGGGCGATCGGCTTCAGATCGGCGACGTTGGGCATGAGTTTGGCGATGACCGGCAGCTTGACCACACGCTTCACCGCTGCGACCACAGCTGCGATGGATGACGCCTCAGCCGCAAAGCACTGGCCTTCGCGATCGACGTTCGGACACGAGACGTCGAGTTCGATGGCCACGACGTTGGGCAACCCGTCCATGCGTGCTGCGACATAGGCGAACTCGGCGACCGTAAAACCTGCGACGCTCGCGATGACAGCGGTGGGGACTTCTGTGAGCCGCGCTGCGTCGTGGGCAAGAAAATGATCGATACCGGGTCCTTGCAGGCCGATCGCGTTGAGCAGGCCGGCCGGCGTTGACGCGGTGCGCGGCATTTCGTTGCCGAGCCGTGGTTCGCGCGTGATGCTCTTCAGGGTGATGGCGCCAAAGGCGCCTGCGTCGACGATGCGTCCGTATTCGGCCCCGCGATTGTAGCAACCACTTGCGGCGATGACCGGATTTTTGAGCACGGCGGAGCCGATCCGGATCCGCAGATCGGCTGACTCGCTCACGCTCGCCTCACCGTCGAGGCCAACGTAGGTCGGCCGCTCGGAAAACCGTGCCGTCGCTGCAGACGCGTGCGAGATCGTGATCACGCGGCTCGCCGGCAGCGCGCGGATAGTTTGTGCCTTGCGCGCAGCCTCGGCGCACGGGCACGACGCACCCCCAGCACGTCCCCAGCGAGCACGCGAAGTTCTCCTCAAGTGAGACCTGGCATTCGAGCCCGCGCTCCTCAGCCTGCTGGCACAGGGAGCGTAGCATGCCGGGGGGGCCGCACCCGTAGATGACCCCTGGATCGTGCAATTGCTCCAAACGCTGCAGCACATTGCCCCGGAATCCCGCGCTTCCGTCATCCGTGCAGATCTGCAGATCGTGGGCGTATGTTTCAAGCTGCTGCGTTCCGACGAGTAGCGGCTTGCTTCTCGCGCCGAGGATGATGGTGGTCGGCACGCCCGCCCTGCGCAGATCGCGAGCGAGCAGCCAGAAGGGCACAATGCCCAATCCACCCGCCACGATGGTGGCTCGTTCGCCCCATTGCGGCAACTCGAACACATTGCCTAAGGGTCCGATGCACGAGACTTGCGTGCCATCCGGCACGTGGGCCAAGCGCGCAGTACGCTGACCCCATTCCTGGAAGAGCAGCGTGAAGCTCTCATCGTCGCAGGTCCAAATGCCAAGCGGCAGCCGCACCCCAAAAGCTCCAGGGACGTCGATCGCAACATACTGCGCCGCCTGAGCGCTCCGCGCGATCACCGGGTCTCGTATTCGCACACACCAAAAACCGGGAGGTATGTGCTCCCGGCTTTGCATCGTGCTTTCCCGCAGTGCGGGCGGCGCTGTTGGCATGTATCACACACGCAGTTCTCGTCGTCCTCAAACCGCCCCTCGGAGTGCGCCATGTCATATAAAGGGCGCTGTGTCCGACGACCGGGACGTCTAAAGTAACATAGACTGGGCATTCACCGTTATACAAGGTGAAAGGCCAGGTCCACCATGCAAGGCTTGCTCATCATCCGCTCCGTCGCCGACGCGCTCGCGCAAGGCTTCGAAATAATCGACCGGACGAGCGATGGATATCTAGTCCGCAAGAAGACTGACCGGGGATGGGCACTGGCGATCGTGCGCGGTCACTGACCGCTTTCAAAGGAATCCACAAAGCGCGGGGCGATGCTCCGCGCTTTTTATTGTATGGCGGTGTGTTTCACCGTATCCGGTAGACGACGAACACGGTCGCGCTGATCGCTTCGGTACCCGGCAACACCTGTGCCGCGCTCATGCTCCGGGCGGAGTATCCGATCGAGACGCTCTCGGCCGCTTGTGAGCTGTTGCTAATCGATTGCACGCCAACGATCGTGACGTGGGCTGCACGCGCGATTGCATCCGCCGATTGCCGTGCCGCCTGCACCGCTTTGGCCAGCGCGACGCGATACAGCGATTGCTCGTTGCTCGACTGATAGCTCAGGCCGAACGACTGGTTTGCGCCAGCGTTGATGGCGGCATCAAGAGCTCTTCCGGCGAGGCCGACAGGAGATGTGACCTCAAGCGTCTGCGTGGCCACGTACGATCCCGCGCCAGTTCGTTGATCAGGCGCGCGCGCCAGCATGGAGGTCGTGCTTTGCGGCATCGAAGTCGGTGGTAGCGCCGGCTGAGTATCCGGGGCTGGCTGCGGCTCGCGGTACTCCAGGTTATAGCTCGACGTTTTTATCGCATTGGAGGAGATGCCTAAGGCGCGTAAGGCGGCGATCACACGGCCGGCGCGTTGGTTCACCGCATTCGTCGCCTGTTGCGCCGCCGGCGCTTCGACGCGGACGCCCAGCGTCAGCTTGGTGATGTCAGGGATGTATTCAACGCTGGCGTTGGCACTGATGGCGATGGTCGGCGATGTGGCGGATTGCCCATCGGCCATAGCCGCCAGCGGCGGCGATACAGTGGCGACGAAGATGATGAGGGCGCCCAGAGCTCGTGCGAACATGCGCTTGTCCTCCGGCGCCAAAAGGTGACGCCGACTCGCGGGGTGCGGCACGCGATGCGGCGTCTTGGATAATAACGCCGCGCGGCCACAGGGAATTACGGGGCTCGATTATTTTTTTTCAGCGCCTATTCATCCCGCAAGCGGAACCGCTCCAAAGCGACGTAGCGCGTGCTTGGACCAGCGGGCACCGATTGGAACAGCGCCAGCTCGCGCACGCCCATTTCCCAGGACTCTCCCAGCCGCGGAAGCAGGCCGCCGGGATCTGCTGTCAACCGGCATAGGGTTACGTGCGGGTGCGGCTTTCTCTCGGGTGGGAATCCCGCCTGTGCCAAACCATCGTACACGGCACGGGCACAGCGTTCGAATCCGGGGTTGGGCTCGCTCGGGCCGACCCAAACGATGCGGGGATGACGCTCGTTCGGAAAAACTCCGAACGTATCCAAAACCAACTGGAAAGGCTCGCACAGCGCAGTCGCCTCACGCAAAGCCGCGATCACCACGCTGATGCTCGCGTCGGGAGTCGCGCCGAGAAAGGCGAGGGTCAGGTGAAGCTTTGTTTGGGCTTCGAATTTGCCGTGCACTCCGCTCGCGGCGAGCGCGTCGTGCGCTCGCATCAGGAAACGAAGCGTCGCGGCGTCTGGTTCGATAGCTGCGAACAGGCGGACGCGCACGACCGTATGATTCCGAGCACAGAAAAACATGTCCCGCGGCGTCTTCTCTCACCACGGGTTAATGAAGGTACGCCGTAAGGCCGAGTATCCTAACAGAAACGGAAGCCACGCCGTTACAAGAGCGGAGACGTCTGCATGGGAGCCCAGTTGAGCGCTTTGCAAAAGCCGCCCAGACAACGCGTGCTGGTCGTCGAGGACGATGTCAATATCGCGCGCGTGTTGCAGCTCGAGCTCGAGCACGAAGGCTTCGAGGTCGAGGTGTGCGCCGACGGGGCTGCCGCAATCGAACGCGCGCTCAAGCAACCCGACCTCATCATCTTGGATGTCCTGCTGCCGCGCATCGACGGCCTCGAAGTGTGCCGCCGGGTTCGCCGGCATTCCAGCGTGCCCATCATCATGCTCACGGCAAAAGATGCGGTCCCCGATCGCATCTCGGGTCTGGATACCGGCGCCAACGACTATTTGACAAAACCTTTTTCCATTGAGGAACTGCTCGCGCGCATCCGCGTGCAGCTGCGCGTGCGTGAACCCGGGCCGCGCACGTTGACGGCGAAGGATCTGACGCTCAACCGCGACACGCGCGACGTCACTCGCGGCGCGCGTCCCATCACATTGACGGCGAAAGAGTTCTCACTGCTCGAGTTTCTGCTCATGTATCCGAACAAGGTGCACACCCGCGACGAGATCTTCAACAGCGTCTGGGGATCGGATTTCCTCGGCGAATCGAATCTCATCGACGTGTACATCCGTTATCTGCGCAACAAGGTCGACGTCGGAGCCGAGGACAAGCTGATCCAAACGATCCGGGGAGTCGGCTATACGCTCAAGACCTGACGCCGCCGCAACGCGCGGCGCTTCGCGCTTTCCGTATTTCGCCAGCCTGCGCTGGCGCATCACCTTCGCCTATGCGGGCGTGCTCGCGTTGCTGCTGGTGCTCTTCGCCGTCGCGATGGATGCCGAAGCAAAAGCCGTCCTGCTCTCGTCCGCCGCCGAGCGGTCCGCTTCCGTCGCGAATCAGCTCTCGCGCGAGCTGCAGACGCTCACGAATAGCCCCTTCGGTCCGGTGTCGGTGCGGACAGCTCTGGCCGACACGACCTTTCTCGACGAATTCGCAGGTCCGGGGTTCTCGGTCGAAGCGTTCAACGAGTTCGGGCATCCCATCGGCAAGAGCACCAACCTTGGAACCTCTGACATCCAGACCAGCGGTGGGAAGGCCTGGTCGCCGCGCGACCCGGCGGGGCTTTCATGGGCCATCGCAACGCTCAATGGGCAGCGCAGCGTGCTCGCCTGGCAGACGTTGCGCAGCCACGGGCATGTCGACGCAGTCGTCTACGTCGCGCAATCGCTGGCAGCCATGGACGACGCATTGCGCAGTTTCCGCGTTTTCTTGTTGACCTTCTTACTCGTCGCCGTGTGCATCATCATCGTGGCCGGTGTCTCGCTGGCGCGAGCCGCTCTTGGCCCGATCGGGGAGATCGCTCGCGCCGCCGGTGCGATCACCAGCCAGGATCTTGGGAAACGGCTCAACTGGCAGCGTCGCAGCGATGAGTTAGGGGCGCTCGCGCACACCTTCGACGCGATGTTGGAACGCCTTGAGTCCGGCTTCCTCCGCGAACGGCGCTTCATCGCCGATGCCTCCCACGAGCTGAAGACGCCGCTGACCGTCATCAACGCCAACGCGCAGATGCTTTCCCGTTGGGGCACACAAGATGAGACCGTGCTGCGCGAGGCGCTGGCGACGATCCAAGGCGAGAGCGCGGCGATGGCGCGCGTGATCAACGCGATGCTCACGCTCGCCAAAACGGATAACCCGGAGGCGCTCACGCTCGAGCCGGTCGACCTGGCTGGCATGGCACGCGAGATTGGATCGTCCTTGCGCCCCGCGGCTGCCGCCAAAGGCGTGCAGCTGACGGTCGAGTCGCCTGATACAGTGCAGGTGCGCGGTGAACCAGGGTTGTTACGCCAACTCGTGGCGAATCTTACGGAAAACGCCATAAAATTCACCGACCTGGGGAGCGTGAAGATCAGCGTGTCGCGCGAGAACGGCTGCGCCCGTTTGGTGGTCGCGGATTCAGGGCGGGGCATACCACCCGACGCGCTGCCCCACATCTTCGAACGATTCTACCGCGCCGACCCCGCCCGCTCGCGCAGCGTTGAAGGAACCGGACTTGGACTGGCGGTCGTCAGCAACATCGTGCGCGCCCACGGCGGTGCGGTCGAGGTTTCCAGCGAACTCGATCGCGGAACGACCTTTGCCATCCGGTTTCCCGCACAGCCGAACTGATCGCTCTCATCGTTTCCTCATGTCGCTCTTACAG
>JALYZS010000324.1 GCA_030948745.1 Vulcanimicrobiota bacterium
CATCTGGGTCACGCCCAGGCGAACGAGGGCGTCGCGCAACGTCGCGTTTTCGCGCGTGGACAGCACGATGCCGACCGCCGGCGAAAGGATGCGGAACGCGCAGATGAGCTGCACGAGTTGGGCGTCACTGACCGGGTGTGCCGGCGCATAATTGCCTTCGGCCGCGTTGATGCGCGGAAATGACAGCGTGGCTTGCGAGCGCCAACAGCGCCGTTCGACGTAGCGCAGGTGCTCGAGCAGCGCCAGCGCCTCGAAGCGCCAATCCGCCAACCCCAGCAGCGCGCCTAACCCGAGATGTTTGATGCCAGCACCGGCGGCTCGCTCGGGTGCGTCCAGACGCCAGTGGTACTTCTTCTTGGGTCCGCCAAGGTGATGTTCGGCGTACACTGTCGCATCGTACGTTTCCTGATATAAGACGACGCCGTCGCACCCGGCCGCCGCGAACTGCGCGTAATCTGCCTCGGTCGCCGCGGCGACTTCGAGCCCGACGTAATGCGCCAGCGCTTTCACCTCACGAACGCACTGAGCCAGATATGCCGCCGGCACCGCTTTGGGGTGCTCCGCTGAGACGAGCAAGATATTGCGCAGCCCCGAGCCGTGCAGCAGGCGCGCCTCGCGGATGACCTCGTCGATGCGCAGCGTACGCCGTTTTATGTCGAGGCCCATGGAAAAGCCGCAGTACGTGCACGTGCAGACGCATTCGTTGCTGAGGTACAGCGGCGCGTACAGTCCGATCGTCCGGCCGAAGCGCTCCACCGTCAACTGATGCGCGGTCTGGGCCATCGCTTCGAGCATCCCGGCCGCGGCGGGAGAGAACAGCGGCGCTGCCGCAACGCCTGCCACGCCGTGCCCGCGCAGCGCCTGGCGCACGTCCGAGACGCTATACGCATCCAGGCGCGCGAGCGCCGCATCGATGGGCGCGCGATCGAAAAGCTGTGAGAAGCTCATCGCTGCGTGGGCGCTTGCAAGAATCCGGTGAGCGGGCTGGATGCGGACGCGACAGGCAACTCGTGTGCGCGGCCGGCCAAAAAAGCCGCGCGCCCGGCTTGCACGCCTAGCCGGAACGCCTGCGCCATGGCGACCGGATTGCCCGCCGTCGCCACAGCCGTGTTCACGAGCACCGCGTCGGCGCCCATCTCCATCGCCGCGGCGGCGTGCGAGGGCACGCCGAGCCCGGCATCGACCACGACCGGCACCGAAGCCTGCTCGATGATGATCGCGATCGCCGCTTCCATCTTCAAGCCTCTGCCCGAACCGATCGGCGCCGCGAGCGGCATGACGGCGGCGACGCCGACTTCCTCCAGCTTTTTCGCCAGCACCGGGTCGGCGTGGATGTAGGGCAGCACCACGAACCCTTCTTTGACCAGCGTCTCGCAGGCCTTAAGGGTCTCGATCGGATCCGGCATCAAGTAACGCGGATCTGGTATCACCTCGACCTTGATCCACTCCGGCAGCCCAGCGGCGCGCGCCAAGCGTGCCAGTCTCACTGCCTCATCCGCATCGGCCGCGCCCGATGTGTTGGGGAGGATGAGAAATTTCGAACGGTCGATGAAGTTGGTGATGGAAGCTGCGGGCGCGTCCAGATCCACGCGACGCAGCGCCACGGTGACCATCTCGGCACCCGATGCGTTCAAGGCATCCGCCATCAACTCAGGGCTTGAGAACTTACCCGTTCCCAGAATCAGGCGTGACTGGAATGTCCGCGTGCCTAAGCTCAGCAGATCGGTCAAGACGGTTCCTCGGTAAGTGAAAAGGGGATGTGATTGCTTTCTGCGCGAGACGGCCGTATCCCGGCGTCAGCGGCCCGAGCTGAAAGGAGAAGCTCGTTCGGCTTAGCAATCCAGGCAGCACCGCTGCTGGCCCTTCCTAAGGGTGACCGGAAATACTTTTTTGGCAGATGACAAGGGGGGTCTCGATGGTTACTCGCCCCGCACAGATCGACGCCGTCGCGGAACTGCAAAACACGTTTTCGCTGCTCTTCCGCAACTGGATCCTGGCGGTGCCGACCGCGGTCGTCTCC
>JALYZS010000325.1 GCA_030948745.1 Vulcanimicrobiota bacterium
GAGCACGAGCGGGTGGGTGCCGGCAACTCCGCTACTTTTAGGGTGGTCTTCGACGTGCCGAGCGACATCAGCAAACCCGCCGTCACGTTCAACAACGGCATCCTCATGGGGGATGCGTTCGACTTCGTCGCTTATCGTCGCGTCGCCGTCAGCCTGCAGTAGACTAGGCGGCCCAGCGCCGCCTTTTTGGCCTTCCGCCACGTCGCATGGACTTCCGTTTGTAACTATAAAAATTACTCGTGGAAGTCCGTTCAACACGTTCCCAGGGCGGGAATAGGTAAACGTCATGGCCCGGGTCAGCGAGTTCTATGTGGGCACGAGCGGTTGGAGCTATGGCCATTGGCGCAGTCGCTTCTATCCAAAGACGCTGCCCTCCAGCCATTGGTTTGAGCACTACAGCCGGTTTTTCGACACCGTCGAGCTCAACGCGACGTTTTACCGGCTACCGGAAAAATCCACATTTGAGGCATGGCGCGCAGACGCGCCGGCGGATTTCGTTTTCGCGGTGAAGGGCAGCCGCTATCTCACCCACATGAAACGCCTGCTCGCTCCGCAAGAACCGCTGGAGCGTCTGGTCACAAGGGCGCAAGGGCTAGGTGATCGACTCGGACCGTTGCTTTATCAACTGCCGCCGACCATGCAGCGCAATGACGAACGGCTGGCGGCATTCTTACGGGCGCTGCCCGCTGGTTACCAGCATGTCGTGGAGTTCCGCAACAAGACCTGGTACGCCGCGCCGATCTTCGCCCTGTTGCGCGAACACGGTGTCGGGTTTTGCGTGCATGATTGGAAGGCGTGTCCGGCACCGCTGGAGCTGACCGCGGCTTTCAGCTATATCCGCTTGCATGGAACGATTGCTCCCTTCGCCGGCAGCTACAGCCGGTCGCGGCTGCTGCGTTGGCGCGATCGCATCTACGAGCTACGCGATCGGGGGGCGAGCACGATCTACGCCTATTTCAACAACGATTCGTGGGCGTTCGCAGTGCATAACGCGCTCGCGCTCAAAGAGATGCTCGGACAGGTCAAGATGCTTTCGGCCAGCGGTTGAGCTCTTTGAGGATCGCCAGATGATGGAAGGCCGCCACGGCGGTCGCTTCGTTCGCACACACGAAATCGAGACCTATGAGGGCGAGCGAGTCCCGCGCCGGCCCATCGTTGATGACGACCGCGAGCGCACGTTTGTTTTCACGCAGATGCTGTGCCAGGTGCAGGAGGCTGCAAAAACCTGAGACGTCGACCGTCGTGACGAGGTCCAGGTTGGCGACGACGTAGCGCTGCAGCAGCTCCTCGAAGCTCTTGGAGCACTCTTGAAAGGCTGTGTAGGTCTCCGCCGTGAGCGGACCGATCATGCGAACGATGGAGACATCAGACGTGTGACGGATGTCGAGTGTGAGGTCCATCGGCGTGCGGCTCCTTGCCCAGGCATGCGGCTGTGCTTGACTCTTTCCCACAAGGCCAGGGGCCGTACACCTGGATGTTTGGCGTGGAGACCTTCGCAAGCGGACCGTTGCTCGTATTGCTCGGGGTTTGCCGCGTGAGGAGGGCGGGTAACTGGGCCCCAGAGTCGAGAGGGCACCGGCTCAACTGTTGATTTGGCGGCACGCCGCCTGGGGGATGATCATGGCCAAGCACTCTGCTTCCGTCACGGTGAACGCTCCGGTTCATCAAGTCTACGAGCTGTTTTCGCACTTCAACGACTATCCAAAGTTCATGCGTCACGTCAAAGAAGTCACGTACTACGACGACGAGCGCAGCCACTGGGTGGCCGAAGTCGTAGGCCGTCACGAGTGGGACGCGGTGAACGTCGACTGGGTTGAAGATCAGCAAATAGGCTGGCGTTCCACCGATGGCCTGAAGAACAGCGGCACAGTTCGTTTCCGACCAGTGGGTGAGGAAGTCACCGAGCTCGAGGTGATGATCTCGTACGATCCTCCGGCGGGTGCGTTGGGTGATATCGGCGAGACCTTGGGCGCCGGCAAGTCGTTCGAAAAGGCGTTACAGGAGGATCTGGACCGCTTCGCCCGCATGGTGGCCGAAGCACCGCGCGGAGCCCTTGATCCTGAGTCCTCGAGCTATCTCTTCAATAAGGACAGCGCAGCGGCACGCGGCAAGACGACCAAGGCTCAGGACGCGACCATGACCACGAGTTCGCCACGTACAGCCGGCTCCGCGCAGACCACGCCGAGCCCGCGCGCTTCCGAAACAGGCTCGGTCACGCCTGGCCCAAGCGCCTACGACACGCCGACCGACGCCACATCCATTGGCGGCGGAGGCGGCGCCTCGACGACCGGCATCGGCGGAGCCACAGGGCCCGCGGGGGTCGGTGGATCCGCCACGACCGGCGTCTCTGGAACGGGCGTGCCAGGGTTGGGCGGTACGACGTCTGCGCAAGGCGCGGGCGCTACCAGCAGCGGACGCCGCCGCTCTCCTGGGACCACCGGCACGACCAATGGCGACGATTCCCAAGATGGCGACGTGGTCGAGCAACGCGCGCGCGAAGATTGGCCTAACACCACCGCACCGGCGAAAGGCGAAACCCCGTAACTTAAAGCGCGACGCGAAGATCGAGGACCGAACACGAGAGGGCAGACCAACTGAGGCCGCCCTCTCTTTTCAATGGGGCGTCGCGAACTCGAACGCGCGCACGCCTTTGACCGTGAACGTCACGCGCGAAGCATCGACCGTTTCACCGCTCTCGAGGTCCTTGACCCGTGCGGGGGCGCCTTCAAAGGAGGATGTCGTCTGTTCCCAGCCATGGTTGATAGCGATGAGACGCAGCTTGTCATTGCATCGCCAAGTGAAGCATTGCACGAGCGGATGCTCGGCACGCACCGAACGCGGCGCGCAGCGCAGCGCCAGCGCTTGATAGATCTTCCAAGTACCGTTGCGGGAGTTGCCGTTGAGTCCCACCAGGGCGAGATATTCCAACGGATAGGCCATGAACACGACGCTGCCTTCTCCCATGCGCCGCTCCAACAATGCCGGCTCACCGCGCTCGTCCACCGCGATGACTTGGGCGTCCGTCGGCCTGCATGGCAGCCGAGCGGCGCGCCGATCATCCGGACTCCATGGGACTTGCACGATATTGCCCGGGGCAATGCTGCCAAACGGCGCGATAAAACGTAGGCTGAGCTGCGCAGGTGCGTGCGTCTCGTGCCGCTCACTCTCAACGATGCCATAGCGGATGTCCGGAAGCGCTCCGATGAACTGCGACAAGCGCGGAAACCAGGGTTCGCCGCCGTAGGACATGTAGACGGTGCCGCCCTCGCGCACGAATGCTTCAAGCTGGGCAGTGTCCGCGGTCGTCACTTGCTGCACGCACGGCACGAACACGACCTTGAGCTGCGCTGCGAGCGGGCGAGAAAGGTTTGCGAACGTAGGATCCGCCCCGCCCAATACGGCGCATGCGTAGGATTGTAGGAGAAGGTCGCGTTGCTGGGCTTTCGTCCAACCCCAATCAAAGGGGAAATCTTCCCAGTAGTACGATGATCGCCCGATTGCTGTGATCGGCGCGTCCGGCGTCCACTCGTCCAACGAAAAAACTTTGACAAGCTCGGCAAAACGGCGCACTTCTTCGGCTTGCGGTTTCAGCGACCCGTCGGCACGGATAACGCCGAAGTGCAATTCGTAGGGATGGTGCGAGTAGGGCGGTTTGTCGGCGAGCGGAAAGTCATGCGAATTCCAAAAGAGCGTGCCACAATTCCCGGCCCCAAACGCTGACCACAAGACGGTGCGATAATAGTGAGCCGCGTTGTCATCACTGGCCTGATCCGACGAGCAGCCGAACTCTTCCAACAGCACGGGCATGCCGAACGTCTGGCTCATGCGCATCGCAAAGGCCGCGAAGAGTGAATGCCGCAACGGGTCTGTCTCTTTCGGATAGAAATGCGGACCTAAGAAGTCGACGACGTCGCTGAGGCTTGTCGCAGGCAACGTCGCTTGCTGTCCGCCGATCACGTCCCACGCCCCATCGCCGAGCGAAACCGCAGCGCGCGGATCCGCCGAGCGCACCGCTCCCGTCAGCCGGTGTGCCCACACGGTCGCGTGCGCGAGCGATGTATTACCCGCAAAGAGCGGCCATTCGTTGGTGATCAGCCAGCCGGCGATACGCGGGTCACCCGCGAACCGTCGCGCGATCGTGGCGATGAGCAGCTCGCACGCTTGCAACACGATTTCGTCGCTGAACCAATCCCGCCCGACCGCCCACTCGGGCTGCCAATTCTCGCCGGACATATGGCCCACGAGAAAAGTGGGAATCGACCACATCTTGCAATCGCCGGCAAGCGCGACGAGTTCTTCGAGCCGGTCGACCGCCGCGTTCTCGACCTGGTCGGCGACCGGCAAAAAGTCCGGCGTGAAGCAGAAGATGCGCACCGTGTTGCAGCCGAGCGCGAACAGCTGCCTCAGCTCGGTCGCGACGGCCGCGGGATCCCACTGCTCCCTGTACATCCAAGGGCCATGCTGCTGCGGCCAGTAGTTGGCACCGAGCAGGTACACGGGTGTGCCGCCGGGCGTCCGGAAAAATCCCCGCTCGATGTGCAGTCGCTCCACGCCCGCCGATTCGGGCAAGCCGACGGCAATCGCCTTTTGCGCCTTGACATACGCCGCCCGGCTACCTACCATGGAGCGAATGGATGCGCTTGTCGTCAGCAAGCCGGGCGAGGTGGGCGTGCGAACACTGCCCGACCCCGCTCCCGGCCCGGGTGAAGTGCTTATCGAAGTTGCCGCGTGCGGTGTGTGTGGCACTGACCGCCACATCGCGGCTGGAACCTATCCGGCGGTCTACCCTGCGGTGCTGGGGCACGAATTCGCGGGCACGATTGGTGCGGTCGGTGATGGCGTCTTCTTGCTCAAGGCAGGCGACCAGGTAGCCATCGACCCGAACATACCGTGCCATCAATGCGCGCCGTGCCGGCGCGGCGACATCCACCTGTGCGAGCGTTTGCAGGCCATTGGCGTGACTCGCGCGGGCGGCATGGCCCGCTGGGTCGTCGTGCCGCAAGCGCAAGCTTATCTGTTGCCTGCAAGGCTGTCGACGCAGGCGGCTGCGTTCGCTGAACCGCTCTCCTGCATCATCCACGGTCTCGAGCGCGTGCGCGTGCCGCTTGCCGGCAGCGTTGCGATCTTGGGGGCGGGCAGCATCGGGCTGCTGCTGCAACAGGCAGTGCGAGCCTTCGGCGCGGCATCGGTGGTCGTGTCCGAACCCTCACGCGCACGGCGCGACTTGGCCGAGCAGCTCGGCGCAGACGAGGTCTACACGCCCGATATGATGGAGCACGCGAGCCACAGCGACGCCTACGATTTGGTCGTCGACTGCACCGGGAATAGCGAGGTCGCCGCATCCAGCGTGCGTTTGGCGCGACGCGGAGCCGACATTTTGCTCTTCGGCGTGGCGCCCGCCGGGGCGCGCACGACGCTTGAGCCCTACGAGCTGTATCGCAAAGAACTGCGCCTGACCGCTTCCAACATCAATCCCTTCGCCATGCAGAAGGCCCTCGATATGATCGCGAGCGGGCTGGTGCAGGTCGACCGCATCGTCTCCCAACGTGTGGGGCTAGAGGATCTGCCCGCCTTGCTGCTGGCTAAACCGTCTCCGGATGAGGTGAAGATCGCGTTAACGCCGGACGGCCGGCACTGAGCTTTTCGCTTATGCCGTTGGCGGCTGCGGTTCGCGCGGCGACTGCAACACGCAAACTTTCATACGCGCGCGTCACATCGTTGCGCGGGATGTAGCCCGGCTCGCGAACGGCGCGCACGAAATCCGAGGCCGCGGCGCGAACGCCATTCGCATAGACCTCTTGCTTGGGCCCGGCGTTGAAGATAAAGCCGGCATCGGCGTGCGGCGTGCTCTCCACCGAGCGATGCAGCATGCGCCGGATGGTCGTCGTGGCGACGACCGCGGACGGCCCGGCCAAGCGCATCACGGTCGGAATCCAGCCATCCAGCGTCACGTCCAAGGATTCGAACGCGATCATCGTCCGCGTCCGCTCGTTCTTGGGCGTCGTGATGAAGGCGTGGAAATAGGTCGCCAGCGCGCCGTCTGCGTGCTGCACTGCGGCGAACACGCGGTCTTCGCGCAAACCGTTGACGGCGGTCATCGCGGTGATAAGCGTAGGTTCGGCCAGCAACGCGCCGCACCAGTCGAAGAAGTGCACGCCGTGTTCGACGAAAATGCCACCGGAAAGATTGCGGTTCCAGAACCAGTGGTCGTCCTCGAGTCCTTCACAGCTCGCGACGTTCTCCAGGGCGACACGGATGAGGCGTCCGGCCAGGCGCGAGCTGCGGAACAGCTGCATGGCTTCGACCAAGGGCGTGTAGATCATCGGGTAGTCGATCGCCACGCGACGGGCGCGGCCGGCGGCGGCCTGCAGGATGCGTTGCGCCGACTCAAGCGTGATCGCCAGTGGCTTCTCGACGAAGACGTGCTTGCCGGCCTGAACGGCTGAAAGCACTGCGACACCGTGGTCGGCTGGGGGAGTGGCGACGATGATGGCCTCCAACGCCTCATCGGACAGCAAAGCTTCGTAGCTGCGATGCACCGTGGAGATGCCGTATTCACGGGCAGCGCTCAGACCGCGCTCGTAGGTACGGTTGGCGAGGGCCGTGATCTGCAGATCCTCGCTGTCGCGCAAGGTCTGCAGCAAGAAGCGCCCAAAAGCCCCCGCGCCGTAAAGCCCGGCGCGCAGCTTAGCCAGCGGCATAGCCCAATTCGGCGTGTGGTCGCGAAGCGATCCGTCCGGCGAGCTCCTCCGCCGGGTAGGTGAGGATCTCCGCCAGGGTCGGGTGGATATGCGGCATTGCCAGCACATCCCGGACGTTGGCTTCGAAATAGAGCAACGCGATAGCCTCGTGCACCATGTCGGATGCCTGCGCTCCGACGATCGTTATCCCCAAGATCTTCCCCTCTCGGTCGGCCAGCATCTTCGCGAAGCCGTCCTTCGCGTCCATGACAATCGCACGCCCGAGCTCCTTGAACGGATAACTCGCTTTATCGTACCAGACGCCGTGGGCCTGCGCACGCCGTTCCGACATGCCCGCGATACCCACTTGGGGAGAAGAAAAAATGGCACGAGCGCGATGCAGGTCGTAGCGCGCCGGCTCAAGCGGTGTGATGAACGCGTTCTGCGCCGCAAGTTTGCCTTCATAGACCGCGACGTGCAGCAGGCGCCAGATGCCGGTGACGTCGCCGGCCGCGAAGATGTCGGGGTTGCTCGTCTGCAGGTATTCGTTGATGCGCACGCCATCTGCGTTGAACTCAACCCCGGCAGCCTCCAGACCAAAGCCGTCGACATTGGCGCGCCGGCCGAGCGCGGCGAAAAGCTCCTCGGCTTCAAAGACCCGCCACTGGCCGCCGACGCGCGCAAGCACGCGTTTGCCGTTGGCGGTACGCTCCACGCGTTCGAATTCGACGCCGGTCTCCACCCGCATGCCTTCGCGCTCGAAGACCTGTCGCAGGCACTCGCCGATGTCGGGATCCTCGGACGAAAGCAACGTCACGCTGCGCTGCAGAATCGTGACCTCAACGCCGGATTGTTGCAGATAGTGCGACATCTCAGCGCAGACGGCGCCGCCGCCCAGAATGATCACGCTCTGCGGCAGACGCTCCACATCCATGAGGGTATCGCTGTCGAGGAAGCCGGCTTCACAAAGCCCGGGCACGGCGGGGATGTTGATCACCGAGCCGGTCGCGATCAAGAACTTATCGGCCTGGATCGTCGCGGCGTCGACCCGCAGCTCGTGCGCTGCGGTGAAACGCGCAGCACCGCGCAGCATGGGGAATGCCTGCAGCTCTTCCACCCGGCTTTGCGCGAACTCCTCGACGAGCGCGCGTTTTCGCTGTACGACCTTGGCGCTGTTCACGCTGAAGCCCGAGACCTCAACGCCTTTTTCCTCGGCGTGGCGCACCGTGCGTGCCACGTCTGCTGAATGCAAAATGGTCTTGCCCGGCATGCAGCCGCGCAGGATGCATAAACCCGAGAGCGGTCCGGTGCCGTCGACCAAGACGACTGACTTGCCCAGCTCTTGAGCGCGCACCGCAGCCGAGTAGCCGGCACTGCCCGCGCCCAGAACGCAAAGATCGTAGTGCCGAGCGCTCTTCATCGCCTTTTTAGTTTACCTACGCGGGCCGATCGGGAAACAAGACACGGCCGTTTGGTTGGACTGCCGGCCGGGTAGAAGAGGCGCAACAACGCCGTGGGAGGACAACTGTGGGAAATCTTCTTTGGACGATCATCGTCATTCTCGTCATTTTCTGGGTGATCGGTCTCGTCGCGCACATCGGTGGCGGCTTGATTCACCTCGTCATCGTCGTCGCCGTCATTTTGTTCATCATCAACCTCTTGACGGGCAGGAAAGCGGTTTAACCGCAGCGCGGTCTGAAAGGGCGGGTTGGCGATGACCCGCCCCCCTTTTGTTCGCAACGACAGGCATGGCTGAAAAATCAACGACCCCGAGGGAGTCTTCTGAGGACGACCTCGAGAGCGTCAAGCCGGCGAACGTCATCGGCGTACGGGAATCGAATCTCGAAGGCGAGGCGAACCCGTTGCGCCGTTTTCTTAAATTGCTCGGGCCCGGCGTCATCGTCGGCGCATCCGATGACGACCCGTCTGGCATCGCCACCTACGCGGTCAGCGGAGCATCGCTCGGTTTTTCAACGCTATGGACAGCGCTCGTCTGTCTGCCGATGATGGCCGCGGTGCAATTCATGTGCGCGAAGATCGGGCTGGTCACCGGCATGGGCCTTGCCGGGTTGATGCGTCGCAACTTCCCGCGGCTTGTGATCCTGCCCGTGATCTCGTTGCTGGTCATCGCCAACACGATCAACGCAGGCGCGGACATCGGGGCCATCGCGGCTTCGGTGAACCTGTTGCTGCCCAAGCTGCACATCATCTCGCTCATCATCCCCGTCTCCCTCATCATTCTGGCCCTGCAAGTCTGGGGCTCGTACCGGATGATCGTCAACGTCTTCAAGTGGCTCAGCCTGGCGCTGCTCGCCTACATCGCGGCCGCGTTTTTCGCGCATCCCAAAGCGAGCGAAGTGCTGCTGGGGACTTTTGTGCCGCACATCCGCTTCGACGCGACGTACATCACGACGCTCGTCGCGATCCTGGGCACGACGATTTCGCCGTACATGTTCTTTTGGCAGACGAACCAGGAAGTGGAAGAAGACATCGAGATGGGCCGCAAGGCGTTGTGGCAGCGGCGCGGCACGACGGACACCGAGCTCAAGTACGCCTTTTGGGACATCGGCATCGGTATGCTGTTCTCGCAACTCGTCATGTACTTCATCATCATGGCCACTGCCGCGACGCTCTTCAAAGCCGGTCACACCCACATCGCCACCGCCGCCGATGCGGCGAAAGCCCTCGAACCGCTCGCCGGGCGCGGCGCCGAATTCTTGCTCGCCCTGGGTTTGATCGGCGCCGGGTTTCTGGCGGTACCGATCTTGACCGGTTCCGCAGGTTATGCGTTGTCGGAGACGTTCGGATGGAAGTACGGCCTGGGTGAACGTCCGGACCGCGCGCCGCAGTTCTACACGATCATCGCCATCTCGACGCTTGTTGGCATACAGATGAATTTCATGGGCATCAACGCCATCGCCGCGCTTTTCTGGACGGCCGTGATCAACGGCGTCCTGGCACCGATCCTGTTGGTCTTCATCATGCTCATCGGCAATAACAAAAAGATCATGGGCAAAAGGGTGAACGGGCCGACGAGCAACATCATCGGGTGGGCCACAATGGCCATCATGACGATCGCCGCGATCGGGCTGTTCGCGACCTGGGGCAAGAGCTGAACGATGTTTGGCCGCCGCGCCGCAGCGGTAGAAGCCAATCCGTGGCGCAGCAGTGACGCCTCGATTGGACGGAAAGATGGCTGACAGGAAGAAATCGAATCTCACCCAGCACAGCAACGAAGATCTGGATCGCGAGTACCCCGCCAATGAGCGTGAGCGGGAGAGCACGGGCGGCGTTCGTGTCAGCGGGACCGACCGCCGCAGAGATGATGGGGACGCGAGCAACCCCACCTCGCATACCGGGGTGGACCATGACCTCGATGACAACGAAGAGCTAGAAGAAGAATAAGAGTCTCGATGAGCGGCGGCCATGAAGCTCCGCCGCTTTTCCATGCGCACCCCGTGCTTTTCAGGGCCGCGAGCGATTTCTGTCGCTTTTGTGTAACAAAAGGCCGCTGCCTTTGTTATAATCCCCCATATGTGGCTGACGCGTTTTGCTATTAAGAACCCCACGGTCATCACGCTTTTCTTCTTTGCGGTCGCCGTTTTCGGCTTCATCGCCTACCTCACGATGGGGCAGAACATCAACCCCAACGTCCAGTTCCCAGACGTCAGCGTCGAGGCGGACTATTCGGGCGCCAGCCCCCAGGAGATGGAGCGCCTCATCGTGCGGCCCATCGAGGACCAGCTGCAAAACGTCGCTCACCTCAACCATATCTATGCCACGGTTGAAGACGGCATCGCGTTCATCGACGTGCAGTTCAAGCTCGGCACGGATGTCAATTTCGCCGCGACCGACGTGCAGCAGGCGGTCAACGCGGCGCGCGCCTACACGCCGGCCGACTTAGACCCGCCTTTCGTCTCCAAGAACGACACGAACGGCAACCCGATATTGCTCGAGGCCGTCGACGCGCCGGGCGTATCGCCCAGCGACCTGTCCAACATCGTCAACAACGAGCTCATCCCCGATCTTCGTGCGGTCAAGGGGGTCGGCGGCGCATCTGCCAGCGGCACGTACACCCGCCAGATCACCGTCCAGCCGAGCTTGGCCCGACTGCAATCGGTGGGCGGCACCCTCAATGACGTCACCAATGCGCTCGGCCAGGGCAACGTGAGCATGCCCGGCGGCCGCTTGGACCAGCCGTCACAGGAGTCCACCGTCGGCGTGCGCGCTGATATCCGACAGGCCACTGAGATCGCGGCGCTTCCTTTGAGTATCCCGGGCAACAACGCTGGGCAACTCAAGGTCGGGGACGTCGCGCGGGTCGTAGACGGCTACGCAGACCAGCGCATGATCTCCACCTACAACGCCGGCAGCGGCGTCATCGTCCAGGTGGTGCGCGACGCGAACAGCGACACGAAGAAGACAACCGATGCCACGCGCGCTGCCTTCAAGCAGCTCGCGCTCAAGTATCCGAAACTGCATTTCAAAGAGCTCGAAGCCGACTACGACTTCATGCACGACTCGATCAAGGGCGTGCTGCAGAACTTGGGTGAAGGCATCCTGCTGACCGCCATCGTGTTGCTGCTCTTCTTGCACGTGTGGCGCAGCGCGCTTGTCGTCATGATCGCCATACCGGCTTCTTTACTGGCGACGTTCTTCGTCATGTGGGCGTTGGGTTTCACGGTCGATGTGCTTTCGCTCATGGGGTTGTCGCTCACGGTGGGCATCTTGGTCGACGACTCCATTGTCGTCATCGAGAACATCACCCGGCATCGCCAGATGGGCAAAGCGCCGGATGACGCGGCGGTGGAGGGCCGGACGGAGATCGGCAACGCTGCTATCGCCATCACGCTTGTCGACGTCGTCGTGTTCGCGCCGATCGGTTTCATGTCAGGCATCGTGGGTGAGTTCTTGCATGAGTTTGGACTCGTGATCGTGGTCGCGACCCTGTTCTCCCTGCTCGTCTCGTTCACGCTCACGCCGCTGCTCGCCGCGAAGTGGGCGCTGCTGCGCCGCCCGCGGCCGGTGCACGCACCCCTCGATGTCGGCCGCCAGCCAAGCGTGCGTAATATGGTGAACCGTTTCATGAACGGCTTCGCGGAGCGCTTTGACGGGCTGCGCCGTGCCTACCACGATCGTGGCTTGCCCTGGGCGCTCAATCATCCCTGGGTCGTCTCC
>JALYZS010000359.1 GCA_030948745.1 Vulcanimicrobiota bacterium
CGCCTTTGGCGGCGAGCTCGGTCTGGCGCTCGATCTCAAAGCGCAGCGCGCGGACGACCGAGCGGAATGAGTTCATGTTCTTGACTTCGGCTTTCGTGCCCAGCGTTTTGGCACCAGCCGGGCGGACCGAGACATTGGCATCGCAGCGCAGCGAACCCTCATGCATCTTGACGTCCGACACGCCGATGTACGACAGCACGGCTTTGAGGGCCACGAGATATTCCTCGGCCTGTTCCGGCGAACCGATCTCAGGCTCGCTCACGATCTCCATGAGCGGCACGCCTGCGCGGTTGTAATCGATGAGCGTGTGATCGGCTGCGGCCATGTGCCCGCCGGCGTGGATATTCTTGCCCGTGTCTTCTTCCAGATGGATGCGGTTGAGCGCGATGCTCTTACCGGATGACAAGCGCACCGTGCCGCCGGTCGTCAGGGGCATGTCGTACTGCGAGATCTGATAGTTCTTCGGCATGTCCGGATAGAAATAGTTCTTACGGTCGAATTTGGAGTACTCGGCGATGGAACAACGCAGCGCGAGCCCGGTCTTGCACAGGTACTCCACCGCGCGCCGATTGATCACGGGCAACGTTCCGGGCATCCCGAGGCAGACCGGACAGACAAGCGTGTTAGGATCCGCACCGAAGAGGTTGCGGCAAGCGCAGAACATCTTGCTCTTCGTGGAGAGCTCCACGTGGACTTCTAGCCCGATCACCGCCTCGAAGGCGGTCTGCTCGCTCACGCCGATCACGAAACAAGCTCTTTCGGCGGGGCGGCCGTCAGGGTCTGCGCATGGCGCGTTGCCTGCTCGTACGCGTGCGCGATGCCCAGCAATCGCGCCTCTTCCAACGCGGGTGTTGCGAACTGCAGCCCGACCGGCAGGCCGGCAAGGGCTCCCGCGGGCACGGACAATGCGGGGATGCCCGCCAGGCTCATCGGGATCGTGAAGTAATCCATCAGATACATCGCGACCGGATCTTGCGTCTTAGCGCCGAGTTCGAAGGGCGGGCACGAGACCGCCGGGCACGCGATGGCGTCGCAACGCTCGAAAGCCGTGTCGAAATCGTGTTTGATGAGCGTGCGCACCTTTTGCGCGCGCACGTAGTACGCGTCGTAGTAGCCCGCGGAGAGCGCATACGTTCCCAGGATGACGCGTCGCTTCACCTCATCCCCGAAGCCCGCCTCGCGCGTGCGTTCGAACATGGCGAAGACGTCGCCCTCACCCTCGATGCGCCGCCCGTAGCGCGCCCCATCGTAGCGCGCGAGGTTCGACGAGCATTCCGCGGGCGCGATGAGATAGTAGGTCGCCAAACCGTAACGCGCGTGCGGCAGTTGCACCTCGACCAGCGTCGCTCCCAAGCGCTGCAGGTCCGCGTACGCTCGTTTGTAGAGCGCCGCCAAGGCCGGGTCGCTCTGGCCGATGCTTGCCTCGAACTCGGTCACGACGCCGATGCGCACGCCTTGCAAATCTTGGCGCAGCGACTCGGTGTAGCGCGGCACCGGAACGTCGAGGCTGGTGGAGTCCATCGCGTCGTGCCCGGCGATCACTTCCAGCGTCAGCGCGGCGTCACGCACGTCGCGGCTCATCGGGCCCGCCTGATCGAGCGACGAGGCGAACGCGATCATGCCATAGCGCGACACGCGGCCGTAGGTGGGTTTCAACCCGACGATGTTGCAAAACGATGCCGGCTCGCGGATCGACCCGCCGGTGTCGGTGCCCAGCGCAACAGGGACGCTGCCAGCGCCCACCGTCGCGGCACTGCCGCCTGACGACCCGCCTGGCACCCGCTGGACGTCATACGGGTTGCGCGTGGGGAAATACGCGGAGTTCTCGCAGGACGAGCCCATCGCGAATTCGTCCATATTCGTCTTGCCGATGATGACCGCGCCGGCCGCCTCCAACCTGGCGACGACGGTTGCCGAATACGGCGCGATGAAATTATCAAGGATCTTCGAGCCGCACGTGGTGCGCTCTCCTTCAAGACAAAAGATGTCCTTGACCGCGATGGGCACGCCCGCCAACGCCCCGAGCTCTGCGTCGCCGGCGGTGATGCGCGCGTCGATGGCGCGAGCACGGCTGCGCGCTCGTTCGGGCAGGAAGCTGATGTAGGCGTGCAGCGAGTCTTCCCAGACCTGCGCCGACCGCAGCGCCACTTCGACCGCTTCGCTCGCGCTGCGTTCTTTACGGCGGATCGCCTGTGCGAGATCGTACGCCGTCTGCTTCGGCTCGGACATCCCTATTCCAAGATCCGGGGCGTCTTGAAGTAAGGACCTTCATGGTCCGGCGCGTTGCGCAAGGCCGCCTCGTGGGTCAAGGACGGACGGATCTCATCCTCGCGAAACGCATTCTGGACGGGTATCACCTGCGCCGTCGCCGGGATGTGTTCCACGTCGAGCTGTTGCAGCTCAGCGATGAACTCGAACAGCCGGCCGAACTGCGCTGAGAAGCGCTGTTTCTCTTCGGCGCTGAGCGGCAGGCGAGCCAATTCGCTGACGTGTTCGATATCGATGGGCACTTCGGCCATGGTGTGGACCTTTCTTCAATCCAGGACGAATTCTGCCAGGGCTTCGACGTGCCCCGTATGCGGGAACATGTCGTACGGTTTTACCACACCGAGCGCGTACCCGGCCGCGCCGAGGATCTTCGCGTCACGTGCCAGCGTCGCCGGATTGCAGGAAAGATACTCGATGCGGGGGACGCGCTCGCGCGCGAGCGCCTCAAGCAGCTGTGGTTCGCAGCCGCGCCGCGGCGGATCGAGGACGACCGCGTCGCAGCCGTCCAAGAGCGTGTGTCCGCGAGCGCCGGCGACCGCTTCTTGGGCACCCGCCCGTTCGAAGCTGCAACGGGTCACCTGATTGCGGGCTGCGTTGGCTGCGGCCTCGTCCACCGCACGCCCGTCCGATTCGATGCCGGTGCCGCTCATCCCGACCTTTCCGAGGAGCACCGCGAACGTGCCGACACCGCAAAAAAGATCGACCACGCGGCTGGCGCCGCGTAGCCGATCGAGCAGTTCACGGCCGATCGTGCCAAGCATCGCGCTGTTGATCTGGAAAAAGGACGTCAGCCCGAACTCGAATTGCGCGCCGCACACGGTTTCGATGAGGCGATCCGAGCCCCACAGCCGCTGGAACTGGCGCCCGAAAATAGCGTTCGGGCTGGCAGGGCTCCAACTGACGGCGATGCCGGTCAGCGCGGGCATGTGCTCGCGCAGCGCCGCGAGCAGCGCATTGTCGAGCGCCGGCCGGCGGTGGGTGCTCAAACATAAGACCAGCCGATCGTGGGTCGCCGACGTCCGCAGGATGACGTGCCGCACGTCGTCGAGCAGCTGCGGACGGCGCTTGGCCAGGTCGATGAACTGCACGACGGCATCGTTAAGCCGCGGCAGCAACACCGGACATTGCTCGACGCGGACCACGCGGTGCGAGCGAGCCGCGTAAAATCCGATCGCCGGCGGCGCGCCCGGCCCGACCTCGAGCGACACTTTATTGCGGTAGCGAGTGCCGTCGATGAGCTCGCTCGGCTCGGCGGGCGACACATCGACCCCGGCAAAGCCGCCGATGCGTTGCAAAGCATCCACGAGCATACGGCGTTTCCAGGCGAGCTGCGCCGCATACTCCAGGTGCAGCACCTGGCATCCGCCGCACTCCGGGAACACGGGGCAGACGGAGGGCACGCGCTCGGGGGCAGGCCGCAGAATCGCGCTGGCATGCGCGCTCAGATAGTTCGGTTTGCGCGCCTCGATCACGGCGCGCACCTCTTCACCCGGCAGAGCGCCCGTGACAAACGCGACGAGCTTGTCCAGCCGACCGACGCCTTGGCCGTTGGCGAGCAGGTCATCGATGGAGAGTTCTGCGCTGGAAGGCGGTGCTGCGGCGGGCTTAGGCGCGCCGCTGTTCGTCAAGGGTCTGGAGCAGCCGGTCGGCTTCGTCGATCAACGCGCGGATCCGGTCGCGGGTGGGATTGTTCTCCGCTTCGACCACGAGCACCGACCGGACGAGGCGGTACGTGGCATAGGCGGATGCCAGGAAGGCGATGCTCCACAACAACGGATAAAGACGGCGCATGCTTCCTCTTTAGGCGGCCGCCGGTGGCGGTTCCTCTCGACCCTCAAGCGGCGGGCAAGGATAACGATCGAGCACGCAGATCGCATGCGTGGAGGCGGCGAAGACGATGCGCCGGCCGTCCATATCGGTCGCGAAAACGCAGACGCCGTTTGCCAGTGGCTGCATCGCTGCGATGCGGATCGGCCGATGCAGCCGCGCCTGGAATCGCGCGCGGATACGCTGCATGAGGGCTTTCATACGCTGTCGATCGTGCTGGGTCGCGTGGCTGCGGGCGTGCGCCGTTCCAGCCCCTTGCGCAGGCGCGCCCACTGCGCGCGCTGCTGCGCGAGCGACGCGATGCTCTTCGCAGCGTCGTCTTGACGCTGCTGCCACATGCCAGCGCGTTCTGCGCAATATCCGGTGAATGCCGACAGCGCAAAACAATCAAGCGCCGAGAGCTGCGGCCGGGCGAACACCGCATGCCGCGAGCGAGCCATCAGCGCGACGATGGCGAGGCGGCGGCGGCGGCATTCGCGGTCAAGCATGCCGAACGCGAGGACGCGCGCGCCGAGCTGGCGTTCGATGCGTTGGACTGCGGA
>JALYZS010000361.1 GCA_030948745.1 Vulcanimicrobiota bacterium
GGTCTGTTGATGGCGGGCTTCGACGGCCTCGACCTCGTTGGGCTGCCCGATGATCTACCCGGCACCCTCGCGGGCGTCATCCTGTTCAAGCGCAACCTGCACGACCGCGCGCAAGTCCGTGCCTTGACCGATATGCTCTACGACGCTTGGGCCGGCGCCCAAGCGGCGCGGCGCGGCGCGCCTGGTCCCCTGATAGCGGTCGACCAGGAGGGCGGCACCGTTTCGCGCTTGTCAGGCATCGGTACCACCACGCCCTCCGCAATGGCGCTGGGGGCCACCGGCGATCCAATGGCGACGCACAGCATGTACGGCATCATCGGCCGCGAGCTGTCCGCGCTCGGGTTCAATTGCGATTTCGCACCGGTCGCAGACGTGAACAACGACGCCGCCAACCCCGTGATCGGCATCCGCGCATTCGGCGAGCAGCCTGCCCAGGTCGCACAGCACGTCGCTGCGGCGGTGCGCGGCCTGCACGCAGCGGGCATCGCCGCGACGGCGAAACATTTCCCGGGTCATGGCGACACGACGGTCGACTCGCACCATGCGTTGCCCGAGATAGCGCATGATCTGGAGCGGCTGCGCACGATCGAGCTGCCGCCTTTCCGCGCTGCGATCGAGGCGGGCGTCGACGCCATCATGACCGCACACATCCTCTTCCCCGCGCTCGCGGGCGACGGCGCTCCCGCGACCTTATCACGGCCGGTGCTCACGGGACTGTTGCGCCAGGAGCTCGGGTTCGAGGGCGTGATCTGCACCGACTGCATGGAGATGCATGCGATCGAATCCGGTTTCGCGCCCGAACGTTCCGCCGTCATGGCGGTCGCGGCCGGCGCTGATCTGGTTCTGTTCTCGCATCAGTCCGCAAAGCTGCGCACGGCGTTGCAGGCTTTGCAGCGCGCGCTCGACGAGGGCGAACTCGACCCGGCACAACTCGAGGACAGCTTGCGGCGCGTCGAGCGATTGCGCGCACGCGTGACACAGCAGCGCCTGAAAGCGCGCGGGGCCGCGGATCTCTCAGGCGTCGGTGGTCCGCAACATCAAGCGGCCGCACTGGCGATCGCCCGCCGAGCGGTCACCGTGGTGCGCGATCCGCAATCGCTGTTGCCCATCCGGATCGAGGCCGGCCAGCGCGCGTTCGTGGTCTACTTCGGGGCGGATTCGCAGACGCCGGTCGAGGATGCGGGGCAGCTCGGCAAGCAGCGCACGACCCTCGGCAAGTTCCTGGCGGATCTAGGCGCGAAAGTGCACGAGCAGACGCGCACGCTCGACCCGGCCGGTCACGAATACAAGCAGCTGCTCATGGCCTCGGCGTCCGCGGATCTGATCGTCGCCGTCACGACGCGGGCGCGGCTGCATCCGTTGCAGGCGCGAGCAGTCGCGGACCTCATGATGCTCGGCAAGGCGGTCATCGCGATCGCGGCACGCGAGCCGTACGATGCGACGGTGCTGCCCGCGGAGATGCCGGTCATCGCAGCGTTCGGTGATGATCCCCACGCCCTGCACGCAGCCGCCGAGGTGCTCACCGGCGCGGCGGTCGCCGCCGGGCGCTTGCCGGTGACGGTGTGAAGGCGTCGCCTGAGCGCAAGGCGCTCCACGGACTGGATGGCGTGGGCTCGACGGCGCAGCACGCCCTGGGCACGATTTACAGCGCGGCGGTCGTACACATCCGGCTCGACGGCGACGTGGTCTTTGAAGAAGCGTTCGGCGCGCGCCGGCCCGGCGCACCTGCGACGGCCCCGGATTGCCTGTTCGACCTGGCCTCCATCACGAAGCTCTTCACCACGACAGCGCTGCTCGCGCTCTTCGACCGCCGCCGCTTCGCCCTCGACGACCCCATCACGGTCGTGATGCCGGAGTTCGCCGGCACCGATGCGCGCCGGGCACAGGTCAGCTACCGTCATCTACTCACGCACACATCGGGGCTGCCCGCGTACGCCAACTATCGGGAAGAGAGCGGCCCAGCGGCCATCATCGCGCGCATCTGCGCAACCCCGCTCGTATCGCGGCCCGGCAGCGAGGTGCTGTATAGCGATCTGGGTTTCATGCTTGCCGGTGCGCTCATCGAGCGCATATGGGGTGCGCCGTTGGACCAGGCGCTGCACGAGCTCGTCGCCTCGCCCATGCAACTGAGCGACCTGTGCTTCCGTCCGGAGCCGCAGCTGCTGCGGCAGGTCGTCTGCACGGAGAACGATCCGCGACGCAAGCGCCTTCTGCGCGGTGAGGTCCACGATGAGAATGCGTGGGCCATGGGCGGCGCCGCCGGACACGCCGGACTGTTCGGCAGTGCAGAGGCGGTCGCCGATCTGGCAGAGATGTACCGGCGGGGCGGCCCAGCGCCCGAACCGGTCCTCATGCGTCCGACTGCCCGTGCTGCCACGCGTTTGCAAGCGGACGGGGCGGAGCGGCGCGGCCTTGGGTGGGCGCTGCACGGCCCCGGGTCCAGCTGCGGCGATCTTTTGTCGCCGGAAGCCTACGGCCACACGGGCTACACCGGCACATCCGTATGGGTTGATCCGCAGCGCGCGCTGACCGTCGTGTTGCTGACGAACCGCGT
The DNA here is from genome assembly GCA_030948745.1 of Vulcanimicrobiota bacterium. Taxonomy (GTDB): domain Bacteria; phylum Vulcanimicrobiota; class Vulcanimicrobiia; order Eremiobacterales; family Eremiobacteraceae; genus JALYZS01. The sequence goes on from JALYZS010000361.1 coordinate 2,555, forward strand.
CCATGTGAGCCGTGATCCAGAGCCGATCCGGCAGTTCCGGATCGCGATGCATGATGCGGTCGTGCATGACCTGGAGCGGGGTGGCGCATTCGCAAAGCGCGGCGGCGCGTTCTCGGGCTGAGGGACCAGTGTGCTCATCGCCGGCTTGATCTCAGGCACCTCGATGGATGGCATCGACGTCGCGCTGACCGAGGTGGCTGAGGCCGAGGGCGGGCGCCTGCGGTGCAGCCTCGCGGCCTTCACGACGGTTCCCTACCGCAGGCAGGTCGAACACGCTCTCGCCGCGTTGCTCGATCCGTCCGCACAGCAGGTGACCGCGCGTGACACGCTGCGTGAGCTCTGCGCGTTGAACTTCACGCTTGGCGAGGAGTTCGCGAGCGCTGCGAACGGTCTGATCGGCGAAAGCGGATCGCATCCGTCGCTCATCGCCTCGCATGGCCAGACGGTCTACCATTTAGCGCAATCAGACGGCCGCCCCGGCTTCGTGCCGTCGACGCTGCAGTTGGGCGAACCCGCGGTGATCGCCGAGCGCACAGGGCTCACCACGATCGCCGACTTCCGGGTGGCCGACATCGCCGCAGGCGGTCAAGGAGCGCCGCTCGCGTCGTATGCAGACCTGGCGCTTTTGGCGTCGGCGGCGGAGGATCGTGCGGCACTCAACATCGGCGGCATAGCGAACGTCACGGTTCTACCCGCGACCGGCGCGGCCGGCGTCTTCGCATTCGACACCGGGCCGGGCAACATGCTCATCGATCGAGCGGTGCGTTCGCTGTTCGGCCCGGAATTGCGCTACGATGCCGGGGGTGCTATCGCCGCGAAAGGCGCTGTGCGCCCGGAGTTGTTGCGTTGGTTGCTAGGCCATCCATATTTCTCACGTCCGGCACCGAAGACCACGGGCCACGAAGATTTTGGCGCGCATTTCTACGCCCTGGCGTGGCAACAGGCGCAAGCGTTGCGTTGTGGATCGGAAGATTTTGTCGCGACATTGACCGAGCTGACGGCCCAAAGCATCGCCGAGGCGCTGCCGCCGGCGCGCCGGCTGATAGTCAGCGGCGGCGGGGCTCACAACGCGTCACTGCTCGCCGCGTTGGGGCGTCAGCTCGAGCGCCGTTTCGGCCCGATGCAGCCGGCGTGCGTCCGGTCGGATGCGTTCGGATTGCCGGTCGACGCGAAAGAAGCAATGGCATTCGCCCTGCTGGGATTCCAAGCGTTGCGCGGCCGCAACAACAACGTGCCGGCCTGTACCGGCGCGCGGCATCCTGCAGTGCTCGGTAAGATCGTACCCGGAGCCAATCACAGCGAACTTAAGCACGTGATCGGATGACGGCGCACCGCAGCGTTCGCGTCATCGGCATCGATGCGGGCGGAACGAAGACGTTGGGCCTGCTCGTCGACGGCTCCGGCGCGCTCATCCGCCGCCACCACGCTGCCGGCAGCAACATCCGGACGGTCGGGAAAGAAGCTTCCGCGCAAAGCCTGCGCGCGGTGCTCGCCGGCTTGTCGAGCGACGAGGCATCGGCGGTCTGCATCGGCGCTGCCGGCGTTGGACGCGAGCGCGATCTGCGCGAGTTCGAACAGATGGTACGCGCCATGTTGCCGCCCGCCGCCGGATTGCTTGTCTGCAGCGATGCGCAGATCGTCCTGCGCGCAGCGACCGCACGGCGACCTGCGCTTGCGGTCATCGCCGGAACCGGCAGCCTCGTGTATGGTGAGGGGTCAAAGGGGCACATCCGGGCTGGCGGCTACGGCGCGGTGATCGGCGACCCGGGCAGCGGCTACGCGATCGGCTTGGCAGCGATACAGACCACCGCCAAAGCACTCGACCTTGAGAACGCCCACGGC